>CAVTLU010000010.1:0-127613 GCA_963735545.1 uncultured Acidobacteriaceae bacterium | reverse complement strand
ACGGGACCCGGTTCCCAACCGGCCCCCAGTCTGTCGCCGAACGTCGCATGAATGACAGGGGCGATAAATAATGCACCCAAAGTTCACGACAAGCGCGTTGCAATTCTTGAAATCTCGTGGCAGAAATCTGTGCATGAAAGTCTGCGAGGATCTCCTCGATATGGGTTATGTCCTTTTCCCCCACCCATACGCAGTACTCCTTCCAATTGATTACGTCTTCGAGGGGAAGCACGCAGTCCGTATCGACGAAGACTGGAATTCTGCCACAGCACAGAGCTTCATAGAATCGCAGCGAGTAGTTCCCTTGCCCGCGCACGCATAGCGAGTACGGAGAGCGAAGTAGATTGTCGAGGTAGTGCCGCCGCAGTGGTGCAATGTCCCTAGCGTCGCCATTGGTTAAGAGGTACCCACAACTCCATTCGAAGCGGCTATTCCCTCGCAAAATAATATCGGTGTCGATAACGTTGGGGCTCCTAAGTGCCCGAATAGCCTTGGCTCGCGGCGCATAACCTACTGCCGTCCTTGATAGCGATCCTGTCGAGTACAGGAAATCGCGTACAACTTCTTTCAGCATTCGCCTTCCAACTGGCGTGGAGACAGGTGGCGCAAATCCGCAGAATCCCAACCTCGCGCGAGGCTCTTTGGCCAGCAAAACCAGTGAGCCGGCTAGGTCTTCCTCCAATACGTCACCCATCGCTGGAGGCATGGCAAATGTGTTTTGCCCGATCGTCGAACGGTACAACGAAGTGTGGAACTCGTAGCCACCGAACTGGGGCAGCGAGTGTTCCAGGTCTCCGCCCGTGAAAACAATGGTGGCCTTCCCTGCCGAGGCCGCAAGGCGCGTGAAGCGATGAAAAAGGGCCCGGCCCTCGGGGCTTTCACTTTCTTGATATTCTGCTGGAAATATTGCGAAGTCACAGTCTTCCAGGCTCGTCATCTCGAGGAATGCTGGAGCTTCTCCCATGTACTTCGCGAATCGTTTCGGCTGAACAGTGTTTGCTTCTCGGGACGTGGTCCCCCAGAAGGGAAACAGCTGCCATATGTGATTAGCGTGCGGGGGAAGATACGCGCGATCCGAAAAAACTCTCACTGGATTCACCTTCAAGAAACCCTCGACTGCCGGGTCAGAGCTAGTGGCGCTCGCGCATGCTAGGTGACAACTCCCGCGGGTGAAAATCGAGGTGCAGCCGATCGCGCAACATTTCTAGAAGTTGTGGAGCTGCGGGACCTGCCAAAGCGTACAGAAAGTCCTTCAAAGCGCTACGCGCAGCGACTAGGGGACCGCCGATGCCCCTGTAAACTCCACTTCGCACCATTTCTGAAAATTGTGCCAGACGGCCCCACCTAGACTTCGCGCTGTAAAGCGCAGCACGGCCAGCGCAGAAGCGTGCCGAACTCGATTCTCGATGTGCGACCCTCGCCAGGTAACTCGCCACTACAGCATCGCCCTTCGCCTTCGCTAGCGACGCCATCTCGGCAGACATTGCCGCAGCGACAGTGCCAACCTCTGCCCAGCTAGTTAGCAAGGCTGCGCTACTGGCGAATTGGACCGATTTCGGGATTTGCGGCACCCAAAGTTTCGGGCTGCAGGTATTGTGCCGATGCTCCCGGTGAAAAGTGAGCGCCTCGGAAACATAAGCGATTTCTCCGAGGGCAATAGCAAGCCTCAAGGTCGCCTGATCGTGGCTGAGCACACCTCGATATTCAGTTCTAGTCGCATAGTGCAAATGTGCCGTCGGCCAATATCTGACCAGAGCGTCGACTGCGTTGCGCCGGACCAGCATGCAGCACCCAAGAAGCGGGACCCTGACGAGAGAGAAGCGGGCCGGGTGGGTACGAGCCGAGTTAGCGTTTGGTCGAAGGATAATTCCGAGTGAGCGCAAATCACTGTCAACCTCTTCTGAATCGTGCTGAACCAGCGTCACCTTGGGATTGCCGCGCATTGCCGCCACGCAGCGCTCCAGCTTCAGGGGATTCCAGACGTCGTCCTGGTCACAGTAAGCGACCGCGTCGCCGGTACAGGAGCGCAGGGCGTGAATAAAATTATCGGCAAAGCCGCGCCGCCGGTCGTTATCCACGATCCGAACCGGAAACGGCGACGTGGCTGCAAATTCCCGGACCACCTCCAGCGTGCGGTCGGTGGACTGATCATCACTGACCACCAACTCGCAGGGCAGCAGCGTCTGCCGCGCCAGGCTATCGAGCTGCTCGCGCAGCCAGCGCTCGCCGTTGTAGGTCGCAAGTGCGATGGAAACTTTCATAATTGTTCACTCGGCGCTGTGGTTAACGCCGAAGCCAATCTCCTTTTGATCGCTCGAGTCGATCTTCGGCGTAGGGAATCGGCCCGGCCCAGCAGGAACATTGCTAATCCGAGATGCCGCCGTATCAGCAGCTTTCTGTCTGCCTCGAATGCTCTGTCGCCGCCGCCGCTCAACCCCCCGCCCTCGAAACGGGCCACGAGCACGGGTATGTACCGACGGCGCATGGCCCGGCAGCCAAAACATCGCAGGTTGAACTCCCAGTCGGCCAAATATGGATACTTCAGGTCATACAGCCCAAGCGCGTCAAAGGTCTCGCGGCTATAAAATATCGCCTGGTGGCAGATATTCGAGCGCTGAAGCTTAAATTGGCTGAAAGATCCGTCGTACGGCCGGCCGTCCTCCCAGATGACATTCGCGTAGACCAGAGCCAGGCGGTCGGCCGGAAGCGCGGGAAGAATCTTGAGAAATGCCCCCGGCAAGACGGTATCGCCCGCGCCCAGGAAGTACAGGTACCTTCCCCGCGCCATGGCGATGCCTTTATTCATGGCGTCGTATACGCCGGTATCGGGCTCGCCGAGGAAGCGTATCGGGTAAGGCGACTGGCGGGCATATTTTTCAACCACCTCGCCGGCGCCATCGCCGGAAGCGCCGTCAACGATGATGTGCTCGATCTGCGATATCCCCTGAGATAAGACAGACTCCACCGTAGAGGGGATTTTGTGCCGAGCCTTGTAGGTCGGCGTGATGACCGAGATGAGAATTTCGCTCATGTTTATGTTGAGGATTGTGGAGACCTTCGCCTTCGATACAGACCGAGCAGGTGCCGAACCCGGTAAGTCCGCTCTAGCGCCCACATCTTCGCCCGATTGAGAGTCGCCGCCGGCCCACTATAGGGCAGATTGCAAGTACCAGACACCCCGGCCAATCGAAGCGGTCCGGACCATGGGGCCCATTTGACCCCGTCGGCAGCCGCCGTTCGAATAGCTTCGGCTAAGACATGTTCGAAGAACACATTAGCCGAATCGTTGATACTTTCGTGAAGCGGGAATAGGTACTTCTCAAAAAAGCTCGGAGAAGCGGCAAACGCCCCGGAATTCGCAAAGCTCAGGTCGCTATCTATGTTGCAGTACACCTCGCATCCCGGCTGCGTTCGGATTCTCTCAAGGAGATCACCGATATTTCTGACAAAGTAACGCCCCGTTACTTTCATCACCAGGGCTCCTTGGTTCGAAGTAAGTTCAGAGAGAGCGCGCTTGAGAATTCCCATCTCGCCGTAGCCCTTGCCCAGGGTCGGTGCAAAAGCATTCCCATGGAAAGAGATGAACCGAATTCGCTGCCGGCCTCCGGGAAGGCGGGCCGCCAAGTTGTGGAGGGACGAAAGGTCAGCCCCGGAGTTTTCACAGAATACTATGCTGTCGAATCCAGACACGCGACCCCATCTCTTGAGTGCTTGTCGATAATCCTTTAATCGCTGCTTCGGGTCATTGCGTTTTACAAAGACGACGCCTCCCGGATCGACCGTAGCGGAGAGCAACAGCACCAATCGCCGGCTGTCGCTGTCCGCCCTCCTGCTCTTTTGTGGTGCGTCGGATACTGGGCCTGCCGATTTAGTATGGTCTAGGGCGGAACCGTAGGAATTGTGAACAGCGCCCAAAGGCCTATCTTTCATATCATTTTCGCTTTTAGAACATGTTGACAACCGAACATCGTGGGCCAGAACCTGCATCCGAAACGCAAAAGGCGCACTCTGTGACCCCTGCGGAGCCAGCATAAAGGTCTGCGCTCCATGCATTCTGGCAAACTCGTACCGGCGGTTGCCCGACAGTTGGTAACTGTGAAGCCCGAGGAGACAATCAGCGCTCGTAGGGTACTGAGCGTGAACCATCTAAGATGGGTTGCGTCCATTATGCCAGTAGGCTGATAGTGAAACCGACCACGAGCAATGTCGACCCGAACGGACCAGTGGGCAACGTTCGGTACGGAAACTACTAGCGTGCCGCCCGCTCTTAGCGCCTGACGTGAGGTCAAGAGCATGGTTTGGGGGTTGGATACATGCTCAAGCACATCGGCCAGCAGTACCACGTCGAACAAGCCGATGTCGCGGATCAGTTCCTGGCTCAGATAGCCCTCATGAACTTCCAGCCCCCGCATCCTTGCTCTATCCGCACGATACGAGTCCGGTTCGATTCCGACGACCTCGGCGCCACATGCGTCCGCCACAATCCTGGTTAGTGAACCCGTCCCGCACCCTACCTCGAGAACCCTTGCACCTCTCGGAATCATTTGAGTGACAATCCCGCTAACCTCGTCCGGGTCCACAGCATGTCCGTCATATCGTAGAGGGTCCAGGGAGCGTTGCACGAGACCCGCAGCGACCTCATCAGGGGACACATTGTTATCGACGACTTTTGAGCTTATCCGCAATGGTTGTTGTCGCAAGCCATCCAACTTAGGACGCCGTTGGAAATCAAATTCTCTCCGAGTTCGCAGCTATGTCTGACGTACAAGTCCACTCGGACCGCACCATAATGTTTCCCAGATATTGCGCCTGCGGCTCGACCATCGTGACGTAGTCGTCTTTCAATACCTCGATGCCAGCCGCGCCGTAAATCTCGTCGAGTGGGGAGCCCGTTCTGTCGTAAATTCCTATGTCCAGACTGTACTGCCCCGGCACCAAGGCGGGAATTTGAAACCTCACGCGAATGGTCGCCGCGCCTTCTATCGATGGAATTTCCGTGCCGCCGATGTGTGTCCCAATCGCGAATACTCGTTCTCCCCGGATATTCGTTAAGCCGATCGAAACCTTTGGATTGGTGATCTTGCGGGTTGGTCGTACTCTCAGGTGAACGGCTGCGTTTGTCCCCGGCAACATGGATTGTGATGCCCCCCTGTTCTCATCGTGTATTGAGACCTCCTCAAAAACCCCGTCGCCGGACATGCGGCCAGGGTGCCGGGATAGGTCTACAGTATGCGAATTCGCAACGGAACCCACATAGGAATGCAAAGCCTCCTGAACATTGTCGGAAAACTGCAGTAGTCCGCCATTCGCGAGCACCATCGCCGACCGGCACAACGACGAAACTGCGTTTATATTGTGGCTGACGAATAGTACCGTTCGCCCGTGAGATCCGACCTCTCTCATCTTTCCTAAACACTTTTTCTGAAAGTCGATGTCCCCCACAGCCAGCACCTCATCCACAAGCAAAATTTCCGGCTCCAGGTGCGCCGCCACCGCAAACGCCAGGCGCATCTGCATGCCGCTGCTGTAGTGCTTGAGAGGCGTGTCGATGAATTTCTCCACTTCGCCGAAATCCACGATTTCGTCGAACTTGCGGCGAATTTCGGACTTGCCCATGCCCAGGATGGCGCCGCTCAGGAAGACGTTTTCGCGTCCAGTAAGCTCGGGGTGAAAGCCGGTGCCTACCTCGAGCAGGGTGCCCATGCGTCCGCGGACTTCGGCGAAACCCTGGGTTGGCTTGGTGACGCGGGCCAGAATCTTGAGCAGCGTGCTTTTGCCGGCGCCATTGCGCCCGATAATGCCCACCACTTCGCCCTGGCGAATCTCGAAGGAGACGTCTTTCAACGCCCAGATGTGGGACTGATCCTGGTTACGATGCCCGCCATTATTGTGCCGCCCATTAGAGTGATTGCCGTTCGAGCCGTTGCCGTTCGAAGGCTTGCCATTCCAGGCGGAAGGCTGGCGCGGCCGGAACAGGCGCGCCGGGGCGGAGGCGGCGCGAGCCAGCACGTCGCGCAGGGTTTGGTAGCGCTCGCGCTCGCCAATGCGATAGCGCTTGCCCAGGTTGTCCACACGGATGACTACGTCGCTCATGAGTTACACCACATCGGCGATAGTTCCTTCCATTCTTGTGAAGTAGGCCACGCCGCCGGCAACCAGCAGCAGCACCATCACGCTGGAGGCGGCGAGCAAAATGTTTGGCGGCTGGCCACGGCCGGTAAGCGACCAGCGGAATCCTTCGATGACGCCGGCCATGGGGTTCAATCCGTACAGCCAGCGCCAGCGCTCCGGGACCAGGCTGCTGGGATAGGCGACGGGCGAGGCGAACATCCAGAATTGCACCAGGAAAGGGACTACGTAACGGACGTCCCGGTAAATGGCGTTCAGGGCGGAAAGCCACAGCCCCGCGCCCAGCGCGGTCAGAACCGCCAGCAGCAGGAAGGCGGGAAAAAGCAGAATGGCCGGCCCCGGCATGATGCGGTAATAGGCCATCAGGAACAAGAACACGACAAATGAAATGGCGAAGTCGAGCAATCCTGACAGCACGGCCGACAAGGGCAGAACCAGGCGCGGGAAATAAACCTTGGTGATGACACGCTGCTGCTCAACTACGACGCTGGTGGCGTTTTGCAGCGCGCCCGCAAAGTATGTCCAGGGCAGCAACGCGCTGTAATAGAAGATTGGATAGGGCAAACCGTGGGATGGAATCTTGGCCAAGGTTCCGAAGAAAAGGCTAAAGACCAGCATGGTCAAGAGAGGCTGCAACACCGCCCAGGCGGCGCCGATGGCGGTTTGCTTGTAGCGGATCTTTATATCGCGCCAGACGAAAAAGTAAAGCAGCTCGCGCGCCGCCCATAGTTCTCCGAAGTCGACACTGAGCCAGCCGCGGGGGGCTTCGATGCGAAGCGTAGGCGGCTGGAGGACGGCAGGAGTGGTGGTCATGAATTTATGAGTGCTCCTGGAAGCTGATTTTGCTGTTTGCGGTTTTCCGGTTGGATCTACTTATCCTTGATTTCCTGCCGATGGCGTCCTGCCGTTCACACTCCCGCCACTGGCAACTGGTCGCGGTAGCGGAGCATGAGGCCGACCAGTTTGCGCGCCGCCCAATATCTGGGCACGTAGCGGCGGGGATGGGAGAGGCAGCGGAAGAGCCATCCAAAATAGAAGCGGTCGGCCCATATGGGAATCTGGACCTGGTCGCCGCTGAGAAAGGCGATGGCCGCGCCGATGCAGTGGATTGCCGGCAAGGGCTGCAGATTCTGCTTGAGGTAGAGGCCCAACTTCTCCTGCGTGCCCCCGCCGAGGGTGACGATAATGTGAGGCGGACGCCGGTTGCGGATGGTTTGCAGCAGAGGCTCGTCTGTGATTTCTGCGGTGTAGGCAGGAGCGAGATATACGTCGTCGGGCAATACTTCGATGCCCTGCCGGCGCAGCCATGCCAGATTGGTGGCCGCGCTGGCCGGGCTGGGCATGATCCAGAACGAGCCGCCGGGTTCGCGGACATCGGGGCGGGTGAGTAGTTCTGCCAGGTACTCCAATCCGGAGAGGCGGCGAATGTTGTCATTCTGCATGAAATTCCAGGTCATCACCATCAAGGAGCTGTCGGCGATGGCAAGATCGGCGCCCAGCAGAGCCTTGCGATAGGCAACGTCCTGGGGAAGATTCTTGAGCGCGGGGGCGGCGGGCACAACCAGCAGCCCGCCGTTGGCCAGCAGCTCGATGGCACGCTGCGCCCCGCCGACGAAAAATCGCAGGCCCAGGATCAGGCGGAACTCCTGGTGGAGGGCAGGTTTGATGGCGCTTATGCTACCCATCGCTCCGCACCCACCAGCATCTGGTTTTCGATCCAGGCGTAGGTGCGGGCCAGGCCGTCGCGCAGTCGCGTCGACGGCTCCCAGCCGAGATACTGCCTGATCTTAGTGTTGTCGCTGTTGCGTCCGTTGACGCCCCGCGGAGCGCGCAGATTATAAGTCCGCTATAACTTGATGTCTGCGATTTCCTCCACAAGATCGACCAGTTGATTGATGGTCACCAATTCATTGCTGCCCAGATTGATAGGCTCGTGAATCTCGCTCTCGAAGATGGATTTCACACCCTGGACGCAGTCGTCGATGTACATGAAGCTTCGCGTTTGCTGGCCATCGCCCCAAATCTCAATCTGGTGGTTGCCGGAGATCTTGGCCTCGAGTACTTTACGGCAGATGGCGGCTGGAGCTTTCTCCCGGCCGCCGTCCCAGGTGCCATGAGGGCCGTAGACGTTGTGAAATCGCACTACCCGGCACTGCAGGCCGAAGTCTTCCTCGAAATGGCGGCACATGCGCTCGCTGAAAAGTTTTTCCCAACCGTAGCCGTCTTCGGGCATGGCAGGATAGGCGTCTTCTTCTTTCAGAGCGACGACGTCGGGACTGGTCTGCTTCTCCGCGTTGTAAACGCAGGCGGAAGATGAATACAGGAATCGCTCCACGCCAAGGTCTTTGGCCGCCATCAGCATGTGCGTGTTGATGAGCACGCTGAGCATGCACAGGGCGCGATTGTTCTCGATGAAACCCATGCCGCCCATGTCGGCAGCCAACTGGAACACTGCGTCCGTTCCTTCCACCGCTTGATAGCAGTTCTGCTTGTCCTGCAGATCGAGAGAAAGATTCTCGACGCCAGGGGAGACCTGGAACCACTCATCCAGCGGCTTGATATCCACGGCGCGAACCTCGCCGGCTCCGCTCGCCATGAGGTCCTTGACCAGATGGCCGCCGATAAATCCTCCTGCCCCGCACACCAGAATTTTGCCGCCGTCGCTTTTCATGATCTGAAGATGCGCTTTCTGAGAGCCGATGACTACGGTCTCGTTGTGCGTGAATTGCGCTGCCGTAACAACACGATGACTTGGCTACCTCTCGCAGGCGGGCATCGTGGCCAACGAAACGGGGAGGCCGATAGATTGAGAATCTAGCTGCGGCACGAATCGTGGCCTCACGGGCTTAGCGGGATTGCCAAAGGAAACCATCATTGGAGGAAGGTCGTGAAACACGGTGCTGCGCGCGCCGACAACCGCACCCCGGCCGATGCGCACACCGGGCGCAACGAAAACATCGGCCGCGATCCAGACCTCGTCTTCAATCCAGACCGGCTTGTCGCAGATTGCAAAGCTGGGACTTTGCATGTCGTGGGTCGCGGCGCAGACATAAGAGCCCTGGGAGACCACGACATTGGCGCCGATGTGAATTTCTCCCAGGCTGTACAAGGTTGCACCGTGGGCGATCCAGGAATAGTCGCCGATGGATACCTTCCAGGGATAAGTGATGTCGGCGGAGGGACGAATCTCAACGCCGTTCCCCACCGAACATCCAAACAGGCGCAACAAAAATCGCCGCCAGCCGTAGAGAACCTGGGGAGAGCAGCGGAATAGAGTGGCCTGCACAATCCACCACAGCTGCACCACCCAGGCCGGCCTGCCACGGAAATTAGCCGGCAGGCAAAACGTTTTCAAGTCTTGCACCGGACGGCAGTGGGGCACCTCGGGCGCAAACCGCGGCGTGGCGGCCGCAATTCCCCGCGAAGAATTCCGAGGACTTGGAGTTGTCGATGAAGGCGTCATCTGGGAAACTGGCTCTCGAATTGCAGCCTGGGGTGCAGGAGTTGACCGGTCTTCGCCGCCGAATCCGCCACGAAAACGGAGCGACGCGCAGGCATGGCGGCCAAGCAGAGTCCGCTCACCAGGACCATGAAGCCAAGATTGGTCGGCTGCGAGATCTGCTCATTGAGCAAACTGCGGCAAGCGTCCCAGGCCAGTAACCAAACCAGCAAATGTTGCTGCCTCGCCGCGGCCAAGGCGCGAACCGCAATGTCGCCCGCTATCCACACGCGGTAGGCTAGAAAAGAAAAGCCCAGTAGTGGGCCGGCTTCCATAATCACACGCGCCCACTCGCCTTCGGCGAGGAGAAACTGTGCAGTTCCTGTCATCAGCGCGGAGCCCGCATTGGTGCCCAAGCCAATACCTTTGCCAAACAAACCTGCCTGGAACGCGAGATTGAACGGATCAAGAAAGCCGGCGAGAATCCGCTCGGTCAAACTCTGAATGGCATTGCCTTCGCTGGCATTATCCCAACGCGTCATGAACACAGTTACGGCCTCACGGAAGAAGCTGGATAGCCATAACGCAGCCAGCGCAACGCAAATCAGAAATGCCACGGTCAAGATTCGGTGAGTTCGTCCCCCGTTCGAGATGCCGAACACAATGGCCGCGACAGCCACAAGCGCACAGCCAAGAACCAGAGTGCGACTTCCTGACACAGGCTGGACGATCACGCAACTGAACAACGCGGCATACAGCAACCGGCCCGAATAGCGCGCTTTGGGCTGTGCCAGTCCGTAGATCAGGAACGCCGTTGACAGCACAAAAAAGTGAGCTGTGCCGGAGATGAAACTAAAAGTGCCGGCGGGCCGAATTCTTCCCAGAGCGGATGTAATTTGCTGGCCGTCGGCGGTGGCTGCCGCATTGATCCAGCTGTCCGGCGAAGACATGAATTGCCAGATCATCAAAGCCGCCATGGGCACGGAGAGCAAGAGCACCCATCGGCCGATCTTGATCACGTCGGCATAGGAGAAGACTTGTGGAATTATGAAAATCAGCGGCAAGTGCAAGAAATTGGTGCGCAAGCCGTAGACAGCCACCAGAGGGCCACCCCCGATGTCGGCGATCACCTGAACCAGGGCCACAAGAATGAAACCCGTCAACAGCAGAAAATAGACCACCATGGGGCCGTTGAGGGGAAATCGCCGACAACGCACAGCTTGAATATAGATAAGAAGAACCAGCGGGTCGCGAACCACGAGCAACGGTGTACTGAGCGAGGGAAGAAGCCACTTCCGCAGAGCGCCTTCAGCAATCAAAAGAACGAAATACAGCCAAATCAGCCGCCGCAAGAAAGCGACTTGCTGACTGTCGGCAGGACTGGCTTGGCCAAACGCTCGAACTGGAGCGAAGCCTGACTGAGTTGGGACGGTATAGTTCAACATGGCACACCAGTAGATACAAGGGGTTGAAGCATTCCAGCATACGCAGGTGAATTGTTTTCCAAAGCCTGACGTACGGTCGCCGCGAGGCGGCTCCGATATTCTTCCCAGGAGTGCTGCGCCGCCTTTGATATCGCAGCATGGCTCATAGCGGCCAGGCGATCTCGGTCGAGTATCAGCATTTCGAGTTTTTCCACGATAGCCTCGACGTCGCGAATGGGGACGACGAAGCCGTCTTTGCCATTGCTGACAAAGTCCGAAGATCCAGCACTTGGAGTCGTGATCACTGGAACACCTTGCGACATCGCCTCCAGGACAACCAAAGCGCAACCCTCGAACAGTGAGGGAAAAACCATTACGTCGTGGCGGGATATCTCTTCGACCAGAGCGGGATGGGAGAGCGATGGAATCCACCGATGCATGCACAGCATCGCATCTAGAACTCGGCAATCGGCAACTCTCCGCCCGATAAGGGTTAGTTCAACCTTTGAACCGAGTCGTGCGACCGCCCGCAGCAAGTAGCTCAGGCCTTTCCGCTGGCTGAGGGCGCCGACAAACAGGACCTTCAACTTCCGGTCTCCGGCATCCGTTTTTGGCCGGATCATTTGTTTTGCAGGTTGCTTTGCGGGAGGTCCGCCGTAAGGCAGTATCCAGACGCGCGCTTTTAGGCGGCCAGCTTTGCGCAAAGTAGCTCGGACGAAGTCGCTGGGCACGATAATGTCAGTCGCCAGGGTAAGTTCTTCGTCCTTGCGCTGGAGTTTTTCGTCGCTGTCTTGCCTGCCCTGCAGGGTCGCAGCCCACTCCGGCTGGAGGAACGCTTCCTCATCGATCAACTCCCGGTAACATTTCCAATACCCGATGGGAAGCTCATACATGGTTTTGATGCCCTGCTCTCGCGCTATGCGAAAGCTCGCCAGCGCTCCGTCTTCATAGGCATAGACACCGTGAATGCCTGCCAGGTCGAGGCGCAATCTAGCCGCCACTCTCGAGTCCAAACCGCGGTACACCGCGTCCACGGAAAATCTGCCGAGTTCATGGCGTATGAGCCGCGACAAATTGAGTTGGCGCGCCGCCAGCCTGCCGAACTCGATCCACGGGTAATAGTGCAGCTGATCTTTGCGGACCTGCGAAAACGCCCGGCGGCCTAGTTCGCGCCTCACGGACCCAGGCAGCAGGCGGTTTATGAAATTCTTTTCATCCCAATGGACGGTCGTCCAAAACTCGGAGAGCAGTCCCGCTTCATTCAGAGCCAGGGCAGCTTCCCGGACAAACTCGTTGCCGGTGGGATGGCTCAAAAGAATCATTTGGCAGCCTTAAACATTGGTCGCAGAGAAAAGACAACAACTAAGGAGTCAGGCGCAGGCATCATTTCTGAGAGACCAGACGTTCGATACAGAATTAGGTGATCGTTCACCATACCTTCCGGCGTAAACAACGAACTCGCGCGACTGGCTGCCCGAGCGCCGATCTGCTCGGTAAACTCGTCGGGTTGCAACACTCGCCGCAGGCAACCCGCTAGAGCCTGAACATCTCCCGCGGGGAAGGTGAGGCCCGCATCGCCGATCACCTCGGTCAAGGCTCCAATCTCAGAAACGATCAATACTTTTTTCCGCAGCATGTTCTCCAGAGCAACCAAGCCAAATACTTCGCCTCCAAGCGATGGCATGACCACGGCTTTGGCAGCGGCCAAGGCGTTCTCAAGTTCTCGTTCCGACAAATAATTGTGGAAAACCACGTGTCCTTCCAGTTGAAGGCGATGGACCTCGGCTTCCAGACGGCTGCGTTCGGGACCGTCGCCGATGATGTCCAGTTGGAATTCCTGGTCTCGCAACTCATTCACAGCTTGTAGCAGGACGGGAACGCCTTTCGTGCTGACTAGCCGTCCTAGAAAAACGATGCGCGACGGGCCGTCAACCGACGGAACAACGAAGCTCTCGCCGGTGGGCAAACCATGATGAATCGTAACCATTCTCGGCAGTCGTACGATGGTGCCCAGCCATGAGGTCGGCATCACGTTTGCAGTCGCCCGCAGGCATAGCCACCGTCGTGGGAAGGTTAAGAGCCAACGTTTCACACTGAGGATTGCTCCGCCGCCTGAATTGCACTTCAAACACTGGCGATGATTCCCCGCCATGTAGTGACCGGGGCAAGGAACTTGTGCGGGTTCATAGAACATCTGCCCGTTCGGGCACGCCGTTTGGAAACCATGATGCTCTACGACCATGCGCTTGCCGAAGAGCCAGCCTAAAAACAACGGCAGCATATCCGTACCCGCGACATGCAGGATTTGCGCTTTCCAGATCAGCCTGGCGAGATGCAGCAAGCTGGGTTTACGGACGATGTCAAACGGAAGATCGCGCTCGTTGGGGGACCCTTGCGCCTTCGGTGTAACTACCGTGACTTCTATGGAATCGCACGGTGGCATCCCGCCCATCCCAGCGAGCCTTTGGGCGAGTTCCATCGTTATGGTTTCGATCCCTCCAACCATGGGAGGAAATCCGTGTGTGTAAATGAGAACGTGCATAGGCCGGTCTCAGGAGATCGAGACTCGCTGGGCAGAGAGTTACGGTTTCATTTGTATGCGTAATTCGAGTAGTAATTCCCGTAGCCCGGACGGCGTGGATCCACCTTGTTCACCGCCATCCCCAAAATATGGGCTCCCGAGGCTTCCAGTATCCTGCGCGTGCGGACGAGGCCGCCCCGCGGCGTGCTGCCACTGGCGGCTACGAGCAAAACACCATCTACGAGGCTGGAAAGGATCGCCGCATCTGTAACTGCCAGGACTGGGGGCGAATCGATGATGACGAAGGCAAATCGATTCGCGACTTTTTCGAGTAAGACCCGCATGTTCCGGGAGGTAAGCATAGCCACGGGATCGTCGGAAGGGGCGCCCGCAGGCAGAGCCCACAGATTCGGTTGCAGGGCAAGCAGCGCGTGGGGAACGTCTATTTCCCCGGTGAGCACCGAGCCAAGGCCTTTTTCATTCTTCAGTCCGAGCGCCTTCGCCACCTCGCCCTTTCGTAGATCACAATCCATGAGAAGCACCGGAACCTTGCGTTGGGCCAGAGCTTGCGCGAGATTCAGGGCGGTAGTCGTCTTGCCTTCACCATTTTGGGCGCTCGTGATCAGCAGGGTTCTCACCGGTCTGGAAGGCACCGAAACCGCGGTTCCCAGAGCACGAAAGGCTTCCGAGAGCGCGGAATTCGGGTTTTTGGTCAGGCTCAGCCCGAGTTGACCGGATCCCTCGTCCTTTGCCAGAACGCGGGTGTGGAACCAGGACCTGCCCTCGAACGGAATGACTCCAAGAGCTGGAGTCAGCATCAGCGTCTCCGCTTCTTCTGCAGTCTTGATCGAGGAGTCCAGCGCCTCCTGAGCGAACGCTCCAATGATACCCACGATCAGCCCTGCCCAAAACGCGGCTACGATGTTGAACAGTTTCCTCGGTCGTACGGGAGTGTTCGGCGGCAAAGCGCTATCCACCAGATGAATATTGGTAAATCGAAGGGCGGCGGAGACGGTTGCATCCTTGAGGCGCTGCAGCAGGCTGTCGTAGAGCTGTTGATTGGTTTCGAATTCGTGGCGCAGAATATTGTCCCGCACGAGCAGCTGGTTCATTCTGCCAACGTCTTCTTTTTGCCGGGCCACCCCCGCAGAGGCCAGCTTTTCGCGGCTAAGAGCTGCGTTGTAGTCGTTGCCCATCCGATTGATGATGCGCTCCTGTTCGTGCTGGATCTGAAGCTGGTTCTCGTTTATTTGTGGCTGCAATCGCTTGGCGTTTGGAAAATTAGGACCATACTGCGCCACGGTCTGCGTGTACTGTTGCTTCAAATCGGCAGCTTTTTCTTCCAGCCTTTCCAGCAAATCGTCGTGCACCAGGGCAGCCAAACCCGCCCGATTTGCCGATGCTTGGCGATAGAGAGATTCCTTTTGAATCCGCTCGCTCTGCGCGCTTGCCAAATCGCGGCTCTGATCGGCCAGCATTTGCTCGAGTACATTCTGGTTGTTGCCCGAGTTCACAATCTGATTTTGCTGCTCATAACTGACGAGCGCTTGTTGCGACCTCTCGACATTGGCCTTCAGCGACTCAACCTGTTGTTCCAGCCAGCCCGAACGCCGGATGGCTTCATCTTTCTCCTGGAAGTTATATTCGAGGTACGCATTGACCAGGGTAGTCGCCACCTCGGCAGCCAATTGTGGCGCCGGATCCTGAAAGCTCACCGCCAGTATGCGCGTCTTTGGCACCTGCTCGACCTTGAGACGGCCGTTGAAGGCGCCTATAAGCTGCACTTTGCGCTCGTCAGATTTCTGGGGCGCCGCTTTGCCCGGGGGCACGCCGCCGAGATGGCTTGCCAGACCAAGTTGTTGAATGGTCTGCCATGCCAGTGTTTCGCTCTTCAAGACTTGTATCTGAGTCTGCAGAAAGACGTCGTCCACATCCACTTTTTGATAGACGTCGCTCGACGCCTGCGATTGCAAAGACGGTGTTTCAGGCTCAATTTCCAGGCGAGCCGTAGCCTCGTAAATGGGAGTCGTCCGGAAAGATACAATCGCGGCAATGGCCGTCAGCACCGCCACCGCGGCAAGGATGGTCCAGCGGCGCTTCATTAGCACGTACCAGTAGGTCGCAAGGGTCGTATCCTGCGCGTTGCGCTCTTGCTCCTCCATGGCGGGAACCATGCGCGACGCGAGGATCGCCGCTGGGTGCCTATAGGCAATCAGTTGCCGTGACGGTACCGGGTATTCGTTGTCACTCATTGGTTTTTGCACCCTCAAACGTTCGCTTCGTAAAAAAACAAACCGGCCGGGTGTGAAGAGTTAACCACCTAGATAGAAACTTGCCAGAGATTTAAAAATGCGCCCCGCCGTAGATGGCGAGGCCGGTGGCCGCCTCTACCACCGATTCAATACCACGGTTAAACGCCCGCTTACCACCGCTGTCCGGAACGAAAAGAATGTCTTCGGCCTGTAGAACCGGATCCGGACTCTTGCCGCGGAGGATGGATTTCAGATCCACCGGAATCTGTTTGCGGCCATCAGGCGCCTGCAGATCGTTGCGGATGATGACGGTCTGATTTCGCCGCGCCGTGCTGGTCGGGTTCTCAGCGAGAGCAATTGCCTGAAGAACTGTCATACCATGGGTGCTGGCTTTCATGGTGAATCCGCCGGGCTTATTTACTGCACCGACGACGTACACTACTCCGGCTCGCGGCACTGTAATGCGATCGCCGGGATAGATACTTGGGTTGAGGCTCGGATCGCCACTTTCCAGCAACTGCTTCAGATCAATGGTAAGAGTGTCCTCTGGCTGGACCGGCCCCGGACTGTGGGCTACGTTGGCCGGGCGCGAAACCCGCATCCCAACGTCGCCGCGGCGCACAATCGCGGTGTTTCCTGCATCGTCAGCCAGACCCTCGGCTTGAGACAATACATCCAGTAAAGTGGTTTGACTGAAGACCGGATAGACTTGCGGCCGTCTCACCGCTCCGGTGATTGCGACCGAGTGCAGCCTGGACTGGACGACCGATAGGGTGACGTGCGGATCGTCGACCAAGCCTTGAGTCTTCAGTTCCCGCGAAAGTTGGTCCGAAAACTGGGCTAACGTCAATCCCTCCGCGTTAAGCGGCTTCGCCATCACCGGAAGGGTGACGGCACCGGCGGCGCTTACGCGATAATCGCGCGAGAGTTCCGGCACGTCCAGAATGTAAATGTTCAACAGATCATCTGGACCGATGATGTAGTCCTCCGCTCGTATGGGGCCTGTCGTTTCCCGTGCTTTGGCTTGCTGCGGGTTCGACGGGGGATGGTGCGCCTTATCGACCTGGGCCAGGAGTGTGGCGCCGAATGCGACGGAGATCAGAAAGACACCAAGCCTGTACCCGTGGCAGGCGTGCGCTCGTCGGTTCTTCCCTTTCATCACAAGCTCATTTTTCATGGACATAAATCACCCATTCGGGTTCTTGCTTTCCAGCGTGAAATCAAGAATCTTGACCAAGCTTTACTTGCTCTATTGAACCGCAGTTTCTTGATCGTTCTTCTCCCGGTTGCGCGAATAGTCTGGGTAGCAGCAATAAGCATATTCATGGAGACGCCGCGCAACGTAAGAGCGTAAAGGTGCACGGTGCCTTCCTCGCAAGCGAGGCAACCCAGTCGTCGGTTGTGCTCCTGGTCACCTTCGCCCAGGTCGACCTGCTCCACGCCAGCGGCGGCCAAGTGTTCCAGCACCCAAGCCGTCAGCAACGACCCCACAGAGAAACGGGAAAAATCGGGATGATAACCCGCATGTTGGCAGTAAAACGTCTGTTTGTAGTGTTGGCCGATCAGAAAAGCTACGGGAAATTGGTCGACGTACATTACATAGATGCGAAGCCATCCCTGTCTGGCACAGAACTCCAAATTCTCATGATTGCGCTGCACATCAAGAAGACCGGAGCCCAGATAGTGCTGCCAGGTATTCAGATCGACCGCCGTCGCGTCGCGGAGACCAGCATCCAGCTCTCCGGGTTGAGAGTAGCTTCTGACCTGCGCCTTGCCGGGAAAGGCGCGCTGCAGAATCCGGGTTTTCCTCCTGACTTCTCTTCTATTCTTTCCGGAAAGAGCGCGAGCATGTTTGCCCGCAGGGGCGGTCAACGGGGTGACCGAGTAACGGAAGACATGGGGAATACGCTCTTTGATCGAGAAACCTGAGCACTTCCGGAGCATGCGAAACAAATCTGATTGCAAGGCCAGTCGCTTAAAAGAAATCAGGTCCACATCGCCGTGTCGAGCAGCTTGGCAAAGTTGCAAGGCGAACAGCCGGTCGGCCGCCGCAGACTGGCCGCCCATTCTGCCGCCATGGATTATTTCCAGCACTCTGGCTTTGGGGCCGCGAATGTTGACGAATGAGACGATAGTGGAGATTCTCTGCTTTCTCACTTGTCCCACCAGCATGGCTTCCGCAACGCCATCCCGGGAAACCGTAATTACGTAGGGGTTTAAGATCGTCGAATCGTTTTTCAGGTTATGCAAGTAGTAGTCAAAGTCAGTATCGATACTACGACTCCAGTTTTTCCAAATGGGTCTCAGTTCTTCGACCGCCGACATGCTGGCCGCGACCTGTACGAAGAGGCCGTCGGTCGCGGTCGATTGATCACACACAAGGGTGGGAGAAGGAGTCTCGACCGAAGGTTCCGGGAAAGCTGCGAACAGTTCCTGAATTGAACCCGGCATGCTTATTTCACAAACCGCTAATTTACTCTCGCGATGCCGGCCAACACTGCTTGTAAGGTCTCGGCCGCTTTCTTGATTTCAAACCTTTGCTCAAAGCAGTGGAGAGCTCGCTGCCGCATTGCCAGTTTGTTGTCTTCGGGCAGATCTAGATACGATCGAAGCAACTTACTGACGCCGGGGAGCGTATCTTCCATCACCAACCCGGCCCCATCCGCCTGAATTTCGCGCCAGGTATTTACCTTGTTTGAGATGAGGGTGGGCGTTCCCACCGCTAATGCTTCGGCCACGGCGATGCCGAAGTTTTCCTGATGCGAAGGCAGCACCAATACCTCGGCCGCGCGCAGCGCCCCCCACTTCATGGCTCCGCCGATCATGCCGGCCCAGGTGATTTTGGAGGTCACTCCCAGGCGGTCGGCTAACTGCGCGAGGTTCCTTTGCCATCCCAACTGGTCCGGACCTGCGATCACCAGGCGCCACTCAGCATCTTGAGCCAGCACCTTGGCGAAAGCCTCAATCAGCAAGTCGCAGCCCTTTTTGGGGTGAATTCGACCCATGAACAATGCTAGCTTTTTGCCATGCAACTCGGGATAGCGATTCAAAAACTCCTGCCGCTCTAAGCCCGGGTCACCTGCCGGCTTGGCGGTGCCGTAGTTGACAACGACTTCATTGCAGCGATACAGCCAGAAGGACTGGCGGGCTAGGCTACGCTCCTGTTCGCAAGTAAACAGCACGGCCTGTGCATCGCGCAGCACGCGATACTCAGCCCACGGCCAATACGCCCATTTCTTGAGATGCTTCAACGGGTATCGCTTTTTGAACCACGGGTCGAGCATGCCGTGAGTGAACAGAACGTATGGCGTGTTCGAATTGTGTAAAGCCCGCCAGGTTCCGAAACTGTGAAACTGCCAAATCCCATTCACGATGACCGCATCGTACTCACCCCGATTGGCGGCGAGCCAGGGAATGAATCGGCTGCTGAAAGAGTAGGTGAAACTCGCCGGCCCAAGGGGATAGACCTTCAGGGGGCACTGGCTCAAGAAGGGCGCACTCGGCGAATCCAGAGACGCGATCTCGACCAAGTGGCCTTGGGACATGAGAGCCATCCCCTGTTGCCTAACGCCCTCGATCGGCCCTCCGCCCGCAGGGTTCACGGAATTCACTATTTGAAGTAGCTTCACTGATGATGACCGTCGAAACTTGTCGACCCCAGCTGCGAGCGGGACAGCCGCCGAGCTGCAGAGCTGTGACTGCAGACTTTCTCGTAAAGCGACACATAGCTGTCGATCATTCCGGATCTAAAACGCTTTGCGTTCGCCAAACTTGGCTCGCGCAGCGGGACCTCTCCTTCAAGAGCGCCTCTTAACGCCGCAGCGGCTGACTCGGCGTTTTCGGGGTCGATGTAGATTGCCGCTTTCCCGGCAATCTCGTTCATCGGAGGGCGGTCCGACGTTGCTACCGGGCAGCCGCAAGCTTGAGCTTCCACAATGGGCCACCCGAAACCCTCCTGGAGAGAAGGAAAAAGCATGACCGCGGCTGTCGAATACAGCGCTCGCAGGTCCTCGTTGTCGATTCCAGTCAGTTCTTTGACCGTGCCGCTCAATCCATACTTACGCACGAATCGTCGCATCTCCTCGCTCCAGGGCTCGCCAACCGTAACCAAATTGAAGCTCCGGTCGTGTACGAGCTGGCGCAGCACCGAAAAGATCCGCAACACGCCGAGGCGGTTCTTGTACCACTGGTTCCCGCCAACATGCAGTAGAAAAGGTCGAGTGGTATCGATGCCGAACTTGCGAATCCGGGACAGGGCCTCGCGCTCATTCATGCGCGAGTACGCATAGGTAAGCGAATTGTAAGTACAGGACACTCGGCGCTCAGGAATGTCGGCGATCCGCAGAAGGTCTTTTCGTGTGGACTCGGATACGCAAACAACGTGCTGAGCCGAGGTCAGGCCGTTCAGAATCAGTCGCTGGAGTTGCCGCCCTGGCCAATTAGTTTTGTGCTGTGGGATCTCTCTTAGCGCACTTCGGATCGCCAACATGTCGTGACAAGTGACGAGGTGCGGAACGGATTTCAAGTACTTCGTATAAAACGAATTCGAGTGGTCGCAGATGTGAACGACGTCGGCGTGCTTGACCTCGGACCGCAAGACAACCGGGAAGGAACCGAACTTGTCGATGTAGCCCAGCCACTTCCCCAGTCCCTGCCCCGATCGCCACAACTGACCGGCAATCGAGGGCGGACGCAAGAGTTGAACTTCGTGTCCCGCTTGCCTCAAACCCTGCTGCATGAAAGCAGCGAACCTTTGCATGCTCTCCTGCCCATCGTTTACGTAGTTGCCCAGCAGTAGGACCCTCATGGCGCGGCCACTAGGCAGGCATCACAATCAATGACGACAGCCGTTCTCCTAAGAAATTGTGCAATATCATGCTGCTCCCGTTCCCCGCAAGACAGCGGGCACGGTCCGCGCGAGAATTTTCAGATCCAGCCACAACGACCACTTGTCGATGTACTGCATATCGAGTTCCATCCACTTCTCAAACGGAACCGAGTTGCGGCCGTGAATCTGCCACAAACACGTAATCCCTGGCTTTACGCTGAAGCGACGCCGCTGCCAGTCCTGGTCAAATCGCCGGTAGTCACGCAGCGACATTGCCCGCGGCCCGACCAGGCTCATATCGCCCATCAGCACGTTGAACAGCTGCGGCAACTCGTCGACGCTGGTCTTGCGCAAGATTCGGCCCAGAGGAGTGATCCGCGGGTCTCTTCTAATCTTGAATACCGGACCGTTCATTTCGTTCATGCCCAGCAATTCATCCTGAAGCTGCTCGGCGTTGGCGACCATCGTTCTGAACTTATAGATGCTGAACTGCCGTTTGTTCAGGCCAACTCGTGTCTGGCGGAAGAACACCGGCCCCGGGGAGGTGAGTTTGACGAGAGCAGCCGCAAGCAGGAACAGCGGGGAAAGAAGCAAAAGCAGCAGGACCGAGAAAACGCAATCCAAAACCCGTTTGATAAGGGCAGGCCAGGCTTCGCTGGAGCCGGCAACCGACATAACCCGGGAGTTGTCATCCAAGTCTATGGCGCTGGAATTGGTGGTTCTCAAGTTGAACAGCTGCGAGTCGAAGCGAAGCACGATACCGTGTTGTTCGCACAGTGAAACTAACTCAGCCGCGTGTTCGTAATAGGATCGCAATGGCAGATAGATCGCAGCTTCGTCCACTACATTGTGCCGTAGGAAGTCGGCCAGGCCGGCGAAGTTGCAGCAGCGCGAGTGACCAGTTGCTTCAAAGCCAGCTATTCCACTCCAGTCGTCGTCCACGAAACCCAAAATCACATATCCCAGCTCGGGATGCTCGGTTATATGGCCAACAAAGCTCAGCGCGCGTTCATTGGTTCCCACGATCAACAGGAAGCGGCTGTTCTTTCCATGGCGCCGCAGGATCAGAAGAAGTGTGCGAGCCGAGAAACGCACGGAACTCATGACACAGGTGCTGAAAATCCAAAAGACCAGCACAAATGAAGGCGTCACCATTTCGCGATGAAACAATTTTGCTGAGATTAGAAGAACCGCGGACGCTAGCAGGGTCGCCTTGCTTACTTCGAAGACTTCATCACGCCGCCTAGTCAACCGCTTCGAGACGTAGAGTCCACAAAATCCAAAGAGGTTGTGCCATGCGATCAAGAGCAACGCGAAAAGCAGGCAGTTGCCAAGCGTGATCCGCATTTCCATGAACCCGGAAAGAGTTATCCCGCGAGGCGAGGAGAAGACGGTGACCACCGCGAAGGCAAAAGAGGCGACCAGAACGCAAAGGTCGAAAATCTTCGCCGCGTTCTTCATTAACCGACGTCTGCTGGGGATCACGGCAACTTCCTTAGAAAAGCTTTCGATCGGGCTGGGCGGTGGGGTTTTCTTCGGGTTGAAACTCGTGAATCAACTACAGCGGTTCGACATCGTAGCCGTTGATGCGGATGGCCAGAGATCTCTGTACTCCCTCGACCGAGACGATCAGGCTGCGATCGTTATTCACCGTCAAAAGGATGCCCTGGACTCCATCAAGGCTGCCGCCTCGAATCCGCACCCTCTGGCCCGCGTTGAGGAAGGGATAAGGCGAAAAGGGGACTCTCTCTCTGAGGATTGTCTCCACTGCCTCGATCTGTTCGTCGGGGATGGGCACTCCCTTGCCTCGAGTGCCAACAAAAGCACGGACTCCGCTCGTCCGCAACACCGCGACTCGCACATTGTGCTCTTCGCGGATGTGCACGAAGGCGTAGCTTGGGAATAGGGGAAGTTCTACCTGTCGTCTTCGATCGCTCCATTGATGCACCGTCGACAGCAGCGGCAGGAAGACTTCGACGCCTTTCTCTTCCAATTCGACAGCAACCCTCTTTTCGTGCCTCGGTTTAGTTTGGACCGCAAACCAGCAGGACTCACGCGTAGCAACCACCGGCTCGGTTGAGACCTGCCATTCCTGGACGAACTCGCACATGGCTCCGCCTTCCTGAGTCACAAAGTTAGATACCCCCAGTGGTAAGTGCTCCCGGCCAGAATGGTTTTGCTTGAGATGCGAGAAACGCATCCTTCGCGAATACGATGATTTCTTAGGCGCTGGTCTCTTGCTGCGACAGGGCGGCAAGATTTACATGGCGGAGTCGCCGTCTCGTCTCAGTGGCCGCAAATGAGGTTGTTGCTCGAATACTGCTTGTTCCGACTATGAAAAGACAAATTCAAAGTTCTTATAGCGTTCATATGGCAAATCTCGGGCTTTTGGCCGGGGACAGCTCCGCCCTCTCAGTCCCATTTCCAGGAACCCATGATCCGGGTTCTGCGCTTGCCCGAATGGTCGCGCGTGCGAGTCCCAGTCGAACGGGCGTACCTCAGAACCCAAACTAGTAGACGAGCTGGGCCGACTCAGCCTCTCCTGCGATCGCGGCGAAATCGCTCGTCGACGCGAAACCCCGCGGTCCCTCTGCATCAGTGACACGGAGAACGATGCCTGCGGCGCTGAGGCGCAGACTTGTCCCCGAATCCTGCAGTGGGGGAAGAAGCACATCGAGCTCGATCGCAACTCCGAAGGGCGTCCGAATGTCAGTCATGACAAAAATCCCAGACGTGCTCACGTCCCGAGAGAAGCCAGTTCCCTCATGCGACTGCCCGCGTTCGTCGTTCCACTTGAAGATCACTGGAACACGCAGCAAGAAGCGAGCCGCTTTCCTGCGCTCTACAGGCGCTCCGATCAGTTCTCGTTCAGCACAAGGCTTCGACATGAGGTAAGTGGCCCTCAAAACATTTTCAAGGGTGGTTACAGGTATGCAGGGTAGGACGTCGCCAAGCCTGCTACAAGAGGTCAAACGTCCGTGCGGAAGAAAGGAACAGAAGCCTCTCGGTCAGTGACCATGGCGTCTTGAGCCAGTGAACTCTCACTGGGGAGACTTGGATGAGTCCAGATGACCAGCGCAACTGAAAGTTTGTGCCTAAGCAGCTTAGGAAGGGGCGTGTGGCTCGCTCGACTCTGCCGGGCTTAGCCTGACTTTCTCAATCGGTATTAGGAATCTCTGGTCGCTAGTCGAATGAGCAGGGTGTGATTCGACGACCTAACCAAATGGTTAATCAGGAATCAACTGTATTGCCTCTCTATCGTTTTCGAGTTTCCATGTGCTCGACGCTTTCAAACTATCGCGGTGGCTGCAGCTCAGAAACTGCGTCTATGGGGCGTGCTAAGCAGCCTCTGAACGGAAGCGACGTCCAGGCCGGGATGTGGCGCACCAAATCGGTGTTTGCGATTTGGTTAATATTCCATGCAGCTAGAATTACTTAACCAGCTGCAGGAAAAAAGTCCTATTGACTCCCAGGCTTTTTGATGTCAGCTTGTGAGACCAAATCCATCGCCAGTCCCACGGTTTTAACAAACGTTTTCGGTTTCCTTCCCCAGGTTCGGCAGGAATTAAAGATTATGCAGGATACTAACTTTGCCATCAAAGGTCACCAGCCAATCAGAGTACTAGTCGCAGACTGCTCACGCATGGATGCGCAACTCCTTACCGGAGCGCTGGGAAGAGACCGGCGCTTCATCGTGGTGGGCTTCGCTCTGACGGTCGCTGAACTGCTGTCCAAAATCGACGAATCGCCAGATGTTGTAGTTGTTGCAGTGGACTTCGAGAGAACCGGAGGCGGGGTTTCCGCTTGCGAAACGCTGCGTCGTGTCTATCCTGCCGTCCGTTCAGTCATCTTGGTTGATTCACCGCGGCGGGACCTGGTTGTAGAAGCCTTTCGCTGTGGCGCAAGGGCCGTGTTTGGCCGGGGCGAATCCTTGGACACGCTCTGGAAGTGCATCGACTGCGTGAGCAAGGGGCAGATATGGGCCAGCACAAATCAAACTGAATTCTTGCTGCAAGCTTTGGCGGATTCAACTCCACCGCGCATGGTTGACGGTGACGGAGTTGCCCTGTTATCGGACCGCGAACGGGCGGTGGTGCACCACGTTTCCGAAGGGCGCTCAAACCGCGAGATTGCCCAGCTTATGAAACTCAGCGAGCACACGGTCAAGAATCATCTGTTTCGTATATACAGCAAGCTCGGCGTGTCCAGTCGTTTGGAAGTGATGTTCACAGTACTCAGCCAGCGTCAACCCTCGCGAGCTGTGCCTGCTCCTTTTTCCCAATCAGGCAGCGGTCCAAAAGAAGATGCCGCACTGTTCCGGTGGTATCACGAGCAAGCGGACCACTCTCCGTTTTGCCAATACATGATTGGCAAGATGTATCTTGAGGGACGGGGTGTCGCAAGGGACGAGGTGACCGGATATATGTGGCTGTTCCTGGCCGAACTGAGCGCAAACAAGGTCGCAACCAACAGCCGAGAAGTCCGGGGGCAGTTCACCAAGCGAATCAAAGCCGCCGACCGCCAAAAGGCCAAAGTTTGGGCGTCGCAACGCTTGAACGTACAGCCTTGGAGCGAGAACGTAGGAAATTCCTTGGAGGTCGCGGCCAGCCGGAGGGCGCCCGATAGCGCGCTTAACGAAGGTTGAGGAGTAGCATGCGTTTAAGGTTCGATAGTCGGCGAATCGAACTGGACAACGCAAACCTGCCGGTCATGGTTTAATGTTCACCGACGGTATGCAGGCACGCTCTTAACTGCCGGGCAAGCACCTCGACATTTGGCTCGCGGAATATCGCTGCATGATCCCCAGGGACCTCGTAGGTTTCGGAATGACCGGTGAGCAAATCGCGCCACCCAAAGTAAGGATCGCCAGCCGAGCCGATTGGCCAGTCCTTGCCGCGAAATAAAACCGTCGGGCAGCTCAGTGCCTTCGGCTTGTAAGAAACAACCGCAAGGAAAAGGATTCGCTCTAAGTCTGCAGGGTCAGGCTGAGCTTCTGCAAGTCCAAAATACTGGGATAAGCGCCACCATTGCATCGTCAGTATTTCTTTGAGCTCTTTTCCACGACTACGCGCATAGGCTCGGATATTACCGGTCTCTAGCTGAAGCAGCTGGTTGAAACGAAAACCCAGCCGAATGAAGACACGCCGCAACCCAGTCGCGATTCGAAGTCTTAGACTCGGAGAGGGGTTGCTCGTTTCGAACAGCGCGAGAAGTCCAACAATGTGCCCCTGCTCCATCAACTGTCTTGCCATTTCGTAGGCCAATACCCCATCGTCGCAAAAGCCACCCAGATAGTAAGGGCCCTGCGGCTGTCGCTCGCGCAGTTCCGAAACCAAGTGGCGAGCAAGTTCTTCCATTTGATACGGCGCCTTCAGTTTTTTGGCAGCGCCACGGTTCAAGCCGACGCTGAAGAACGGCTGATCTGACCCGAGATGTAACGACAAAGGACGGAATAAGGTGCCCGCGCCCACGCAAAAGAAGATAGGCTTCTCACCTTTCGCCTGGATAGGCACGGCGTATGTCAATCGGTCTTCGGATTCTTCCTCAACAAGCAATGCCGCGAGTTGCTCGATGGTGGCGGCCCCTAGGAGCGCGGCGATGGGTAACCTTTTTCTGAAAGTCTCTTCAATTCGTGCGAGGAGCAGAATCGCCTGAAGAGAATCGCCTCCCAAGTCGAAAAAGCTGTCTTGTATCCCGACGGGCCGGATATCCAGAAGCTGTTCCCATATCTGAACGAGTTTCTTCTGCACGACTGTTTGCGGCGGGATGGTCAAGGACGTGGGCGCAGTCTTGGTAGCTGCCATAGTGGCCAAAGCCCGCCGGTCCACTTTTCCGCTAGAAGTCAGTGGCCATTGCCCCATGACACAGCAGCGAGAAGGAACCATGAATGCCGGGAGGCTTTGTCGCAGAAACTGGAGCAACTCTTCCGCAGAAAGTGCGTAGCCCGGTTCTCGTAAGACAAAAGCTGAAACATGATTCTCTCCGCGTGGGTCTGTATAAGGCAAAACCATCACATCATGGACTCCCGCATGGCGGCGCAAGTTGGCCTCAATTTCGCCCAGCTCAATGCGAAAGCCTCGAACTTTCACCTGGTCATCCATTCTGCCTAGGAAGTCCAGATTTCCGTCTGCATGCATACGCGCTAAGTCCCCGGTCCTGAAAACCAGCGCGTTGGGATTATCGGCAAACGGATCGGGAATGAACCTTTGTGCGGTCAGCTCGGGCTGGTTGCGATAGCCGCGGGCGAGACAATCGCCCCCTATGCACAATTCGCCGGGTTGCCCCGCCGGAACCGGCTGAAGATTCGGATCTAAGATGTAAACTCTGGTGTCGCGAATGGGTTGGCCAATCGGTATGGAGGTAGCACATTCATCGGGCTTCGCACCAATCACGAAGGAACACGCATCGACTGTGGCTTCGGTGGGGCCGTAGCAATTGATAATCTCGACATTCGGCAAATGGTCCCAGGCTCGGCGAATATGGGGGACTGAAATTGGCTCCCCGCCCAGGACAAGTTGCTCGAGGCACGCGAAGACAGCAGGGTCCTCATCGACGATTGCGTTGAATAAAGAGGGGGTTAGGGCCGCCGTGGTGACTCGATGCTTGCGCAGGAGATGCCCGAGTTCTCCAACCACAGGAACTCGGCCGGGATAAAGCACGCAACAGCCACCATTGAGCAGCGCCCCCCATATCTCAAAGATCGATCCGTCAAAAGTGAGAGACGAAAGCTGCAATATCGTTTTTGTCTCATCAAGTCTAACGTACTCGATCCCGGAAAGAAGTCTCGTGATTCCTCTGTGAGTTACTTCGACGCCATTCGGATTGCCGGTTGAGCCAGAGGTGTAAATCACATAAGCAAGGTTGTCAGGCGACGTGCGGGCTAGAGGCGGGGTCCTCGCAGCACCACTGCAGTCAAGAACCGTATCCAGCCGAATGATCTTAGCTTCGGTTTCCGGAAGCCGTTCGATAAATTGGCTGTCTACAAGCAAGAATCCAGCTTCCCCATCCTGCAGCATGAACGCTAGCCGTTCTTTTGGATACTGAGGGTCCAGGGGAAGGCAAGTTCCACCCGCTTTCAAGATAGCCAACAGGCCGATGATTACTTCCAGCGAGCGCTCCGCGCAGATCCCAACCGTTACATCCGGTCCAACACCGAGTTCGACGAGCTCCCAGGCGAGCCGATTGGCGTGAGAGTCAAGTTCCGCGTAAGAAAGGCGTTCGTTCTTGAAAATGGCAGCACATGCCTCTGGATTGCGCTCGACCTGCAGTTCGACCAATCTATGAATGCATGTGTCCGTGGTCGGGGCGATAGGCATTGTTGAGAGAAGTATAGGACACCGAAAAGGCAAACTGGAAACGGTTATCCCGTCGAATTTGCGACTCGATCATTCAGGAGCAGGTTGTGGACACGTGAAGTTTTCGTCGAGCGGATTTGTGGCGGAAGCGAGTGGGAGTCGAACCCACCATCGCCGCCGAAAGACGACGACCGCCGGTTTTGAAGACCGGGAGGATCACCGGACCCCGTGCGCTTCCGTTGCCGGGAACCGGTGACGATCCGCCCGAGTCAAGCCTAGAGCCTAGTGATGGTCGTCGTGGTCCCAGTCGTGATCGGTGTGCCACTGGTGGGTGCGGCCGTCCCACCAGCCATGATATTGGCTCCAGCAGCGTTCGCGTTCAGCTTGCAGCTGGCGGCGACGGTCTTCCGCCTGACGGCTATGCTCGCCGTGCCTGGCGATCTCATGGTCCAGCCTGGCTTCGATCTTTTCAATACGCTGGCGGCAGCGATCATGGTCATCGGCTCGCGCCGTGGGCGCGACGATGAAGAAAAACACGGCATTCAGCAACAGCACCGCGACTGTGGTCTTCCAAGCTTTCCGGCAATTCGTGTATGGGTCCAAAGGACGCCTCCTCAAATAGTCTGGAGGTGCTTTGGATATCGGAAGTGTCGTGGCGGTTGCTTCCCGCCGGACTTACGGCTGACTTCTTTCGGTCCCGGCGGTCGCAAGAGCTTTCATTCCGACCTTAAGCGGAGGAATCCCTACCCTCGGCTCTGACCTTGCGGGTAGGGACGTTTCGACTGCGCCGGGGCTCGCTCGCCCCGGCTCCGCTTAACATGACACTACCAGCAGCAGCTACCTAGGCTGCGGTACGATGCGCAGATAAGGCTTGGGCGACTGCCATCCCTGGGGATACTTCAACTGGGCTTCTTCGTTCGTGACCGATGGCAGGATGATCACATCGCCGCCCTGCTGCCAGTTGACCGGTGTCGCTACCTTGTACTTAGCGGTGAGCTGGATCGAGTCGAGAACGCGCAGCACTTCGTCGAAGTTGCGGCCGGTGCTCATCGGGTAGCTGAGTTGCAGCTTGATCTTCTTGTCTGGACCGACGACGAATACTGTGCGCACGGTGGCATTGTCGGCAGCGGTGCGGCCGTCACAGCTGGTTCCGGCTTCGGCCGGCAGCATGTCGTAGAGCTTCGCGATTTTTAGCTCGGGATCGCCGATCATGGGGAAGTTGACTTTGTGGCCCTGAGTTTCTTCGATGTCGGCGGCCCACTTGCTGTGATTGGTCACAGGGTCCACACTCAAGCCGATGATCTTCGTATTGCGCTTGGCGAATTCCGGCTGGAGCCCGGCCATGTAGCCGAGTTCGGTGGTGCAAACCGGCGTGAAATCCTTCGGATGGGAGAACAGGATGGCCCAGCCATCGCCGATCCATTGATGAAAGTTGATGGTGCCTTGAGTGGTCTCGGCGGTGAAGTCAGGGGCGGTTTCATTGATTCTTAAGGACACGGTTCATCTCCTCCTCTGTTTGATTCTCGGGAACTTGCTTTGGATTCGTTCCACGGCGCCTGGTGGGTTGAAGGCCGCGTCTCGCGCTAGCCGCACACCGGCGCCCAGCTACAACAACACAGGGCGCACGGGTTTGGGAGTAGGCGCATACGGCCATTAGCATACGACGAGGCTGGGAGTGGCGTCAAACCCCGCTCTGGGCGGTCGGTTTGGGGACATTCGGTCGGAGAGCAAGCACAGGGCCGACAGGGGAGCTCAGCGATTTGCGCAAAACCTCAAAGCGCGGAGATCGCCGAGAAATGCCGCAGAGGGCGCGGAGCAAAGCGTCCTTCCTCCAACATTTCGCTACAATAGGCACACTATGTCAGCAGAGCTTCGCCACTTTCCTTTTGTGCAGGTGGATGTGTTTTCGTCGCGCCGGCTTGAAGGCAATTCTCTGGCGGTTTTCCCCGATGGCCGCGGGTTGACCGACGAAGAGATGCAAGCCCTGGCGCGCGAGATGAATCTTTCCGAGACCACATTTGTTCTGCCGGACAAACCCGCGACGGAACATAAACGCGGAGTACGCGTCCGCATCTTTACTGTGCAGGAGGAACTGCCTTTCGCCGGACACCCGACGCTGGGCACAGCTTTTGTGCTGCGCGGAACGAGCAGCGCCCATGAAGTGGCGCTTGACCTGAACGCCGGCAGAGTTCCAGTTTGCTTTGAGGAAGTCCCGGGTCAACCGGTGTTTGGCGAGATGACGCAGCTCGAGCCCAAGTTTGGTCCGCGGCATGACCGCGAGGCTGTGGTGCGTGCAGCCGGCTTGCGCGACGGCGATATCGATCCCTCTTTGCCGGTCGAGACGGTTTCAACCGGCGTGCCTTTTACCGTGGTGCCACTGCGTGGACTGGAGACCATGCGCCAGCTGCAGGTCGACCAGCGGGGCTCGGCGGAGTACCTGGAGCAGTCCGGCGGCAAGTTCTTCTATTTTGTTACGCGGGAGACGGTCGATCCCGCGGCTCGTTTGCACGCTCGCATGATGTTCTATAACGGCGAAGACCCGGCTACGGGATCGGCCGCGGGGTGCACGGCGGCCTGGATGGTGGCGCATGGCGTGGCGCAGCCGGATGAGCGCGTGCTCATTGAGCAGGGAATCGAGATGAAGCGGCCCAGCCGCATTTTCGTTCGCGCTTCCCGCCAGGATGACCGAGTGGTTAACGTTCGCGTCGGTGGAAATACGGTGGAGATTCTGCGTGGAGAGGTTGTTCTGTGAAGACGCAAGACGCGATAGAGCAGAAAAATCGCGCTGATCCACACCTGCGGAAGTTTTTCAATAGCGCGAATTTCCCATTGGCATCGGCGGCACTTTACAATCTCGAGCCGCGCGCTTTACCATGCAGTCGCTCGGAATTCTCCATCATTTGAATTTGTTTTCGGGTCCCCCTGACGCGGGGGAAGTTGCTCTGCGCCACTTCGGAAACAGGATGAAGCCAAAACGAACTATTCTTTGCGTCGGCGATAACGAACAATCTCTGTCTATCCGCAAGATCATGCTGGAAACGCGGGGCTACCGCGTGGTGGCCTGCTCGGGCGGCGAGGAAGCGCTCGAGCGCTTTAAGAAGGGCGGTGTGGATCTGGTGCTCACCGATCTCATCATGCCCGGTTTGGACGGAGGCAAGCTGATCGATAAGGTCAAAGAGCTTTCGCCGCAGACTCCCGCGATTCTACTGACCGGCAAGGTCAAGATTTACGACCGCGACACGCGAGCGGACGCTTTCCTGGCAAAGGGCATGTACGCGCCCGCCGAGTTGCTTGAGCGCGTGCGGCTGCTGCTGGTCCGCAAGCGCGGCCCTAAGCGAGCCCAACAACTGCGTACCCCACCTCCATCTTCACAAGCCGGCGCGGCCTGAGCAGCGCGGCAAGCCTCCTGCAAGCTCGTGTAGTATCGAATAGTCGAATGGCTGCCTTCATCGAAGCAGTGGAGTTGCGCAAGACTTATCGCGTGGGCAAGATTGATGTGCCTGCACTGCGCGGCATTTCCTTTAGCGTGCAAAAAGGGGAGTTCGTGAGCGTGGTGGGTCCTTCGGGCAGCGGCAAATCCACGCTTTTTTACATGCTCGGTGGGTTGGCCCAGGCGGACTCCGGGCATGTGCTGGTCGATGGAGATGATTTTGCCAAACTCTCCGACACCCAGCGCACCCGCATGCGCAAGCGGAAGATTGGCTTCGTCTTTCAGAAGTTCAATCTGCTGCCGACCCTTGACGCCCGCTCGAATATTGACATCGCGGTGGACATCGCCGGCGCCGCCAAGAGCTGGGACGCAGCCTACTTCGAGAAGATCGCGGGGCTGCTCGGGCTCTCGAAGCGCCTGCACCACCGGCCTTCGGAGCTTTCCGGCGGTGAGCAGCAGCGGGTGGCGCTCGCTCGCGCGCTCATTAATAAGCCGGCGATCGTACTGGCAGATGAGCCGACCGGCAATCTGGACTCCAAGAATTCCGACATCGTGCTGAGCATGTTACGCCAGTCCAACCGCGAACTAGGGCAGACGGTGCTCATGATCACGCACAACCCGGCCGCCGCGAGTTATGGAGACCGCATAATTCACATGCGAGATGGGGAGATTGTTACGCCAGAGAGAGATCCACAATGGAGTGGGGCGCAGCCTGCGGGAGCTTGAACAGCGGGCCAGGCGATGCGGGTCATTGCTGGCATGCTTGGCAGTTGTTTATAATCACAGTTCCAAGGGCGGGAGTAACTCAGTGGTAGAGTGCGACCTTGCCAAGGTCGAAGTCGCGGGTTCAAATCCCGTCTCCCGCTCCAAATCTTCAGAAGCCAGGACCGGCAACGGCTTTGCCGGTTTTTTGTGCGGTCCAGGTCCGATGGACTTTTTCAACGCATCTGGTTAGCTTTAAGCTGCGGGGCGCGGTACCCAAGTGGTAAGGGAGAGGTCTGCAAAACCTTTATACGTGAGTTCGATTCTCACCCGCGCCTCCAATTCTTCTGGTTCTTTCGTCCATTCAATTAGCGTCTGTTTCTCTGTGCTCCCCTGTGCCCTCTGTGGTTTACCGATTTCGTCACTCGATGAGAGTTTCCCTAGCTCACCGCAAGATAGATGTAGCGCAAGATGAATAGAACCGTGAGAATCCAAATCAGCAAGTTGACCTCGCGAAGCTTGCCGGCGGCGACTTTTACGACCGTGTAAGAGATCAACCCCAGGCTCAGGCCGGTTGCGATGCTGAAGGTCAGGGGCGTGGCCAGCATGGTGATGAAGGCCGGCACCGCTTCGGTTAAGTCCTGCCAGTCGATGTGGGCGATGGATTGCGTCATCAGCGCTCCCACCAGAATGAGAGCCGGGGCGGTGGCGTAGCCGGGAATCGCGGTCGCCAGCGGCGAGCAGAAGGTTGCGAGCAAAAAGAGAGCGGCTACTGCCACATTGCTTAATCCCGTACGCGCGCCTGCGGCGATTCCTGCCGCGCTTTCGATATAGCTGGTAACCGTCGACGTACCGGTTAAGCGAGCCGACCACCGTACCCACGGCGTCTGCCACTAGCGCCCGCCCGACACGGGGAATCTTGCCGTCTTTTCCAATGAAGCCGCCCTGCTCGCAGACCGCGACCAGCGTGCCGACATTGTCGAATAAGTCCACGAAAAAGAATGCGAACATGATTTCCAGCAGCCCGAGATGGATGGCGCTGCGAAAATCCAACTGAAAAAGTGTCCCCGAGGGGTGAGGCATGGAAAAGATGGCTGTCGGCCATTTGGAAATGCCGCGGAGCATGCCCAGCAAGGTGGCTCCGAAAATGCCGATCAGGATGGCGCCGTGATATTTGCGGACCATGAGGATGAGAGTTAGCACCAGGCCGAAGCAGGCGGTCTGTACTTCAGGATCGGAGAAGCTGCCCAGGCCGACAAAAGTAGCGGGGTTGGCGACCACGAGTTTGGCGTTCCGCATTCCCACGAATGCGATGAACATACCGATGCCAGTCGCTGTGGAATGCTTGAGGCACTCCGGAATGCCGTTCACGATCTGCTCGCGAACTTTCGACACCGTGAGCAGGAGAAAGACGACTCCCGAGATGAAAACCACCGCCAACGCCGTGCGCCAGGGCACGTGCATGTTGAAGCAGACGGAGTAAGTGAAGTAGGCGTTCAGCGACATCCCGGGCGCGAGCGCCAGGGGATAGTTGGCGTAGAGGCCCATCACCAGCGTGGCTACCGCCGCCGAGATGCAGGTGGCAAACAACACGCCTTCCGTCGGGCATTCCCGTCTGCGAAAGCATTTGGGGATTGACGACGACGATGTAGGCCATCGTCACAAAAGTGGTGAGGCCGCCCAGCATTTCCTGCTTTACAGTGGTTTGGTTTGCGGTAAGCCCGAAGTAACGATCGATCAATCGTTTCTCCTTTTCTGGTGAGCTATCAGGCGATACAGATGTCGTGGCTGGTTTACTTACGGAAAACTCCGGCGAACTCCTCAATAGTCGACCTTGTTGGGATGGCGCTGCCACTCGTGAAATGCCTTAAGAGCCTCTTCCCGCATCATCTGGATCATCGGAATGGAGCGCTGGGTAAGGGGCTCGGCGATTTCGCGGTAGATGAACGAATCGTCAAAGCCCGCGTTGGCGGCGTCGGCGGCGGCGCTGGCAAAATAAACGCGCGCCGGTCTAGCCCAGTAAATGGCTCCCAGACACATGGGGCACGGTTCGCACGACGTGTACAGCTCACAGCCCTTGAGTTCGAAGTCACCGAGTTTCTGGCAAGCCTGGCGAATGGCGAGGACTTCCGCATGTGCCGTCGGATCGTTTGTTGAGGTCACACGATTCGCTGCTTCGGCGATGATTTCGCCATCTTTCACGACGAGGGCGCCGAAAGGGCCGCCACGACCCGAACGGACATTCTCAATGGAGAGTTGAATGGCGCGTGCCATGAAGACGTTGTCCATGTGCTGTGCTCCGTTATTGCGCCGCCATCAGCGGCGCGCTGAGGCAGGCAATCCACGAATCTGCGCGATCGGTCGACATGGACGGTTCGCGTCGGCTGGTTAAGCAAGCCAGTATAAGCGCAAGGCAAAACTTGGCAAGAAATTTCTGCTGCGAAGAGGGCGAAGGGTTGAAATAGTAGAAACAGCACGATAGGCTCAGGCACGTAGCCCGAGTTATTCATGATGCGTGCTTGATGGGCGGTCTTTGAACGCGGAAGCGCAGGAGGATTGTGGTTTTGGGAAGGGCACGAGTTCCACTCGTGCCACTAGGCCGCTGAAACTGTTACGCGCTTTGGCGCCTGAGGTCCTATAGGATCGCGATCAGTAATCCAGGGTAGCGACGGTCGCTTTGGGGAACGAAATTGTGCAGATTTTTCTTTCCAACTCGGTGGTGACGCCGGAAGCCACTCGTCCCGGCGCGATCCTCGTGGAAGGGGAGAAAATTCGCGCAGTCGTCCCTCCAGAACAAGCGCCGAGCCCGGCCCAGAGCCCAGACCTCGAGATTCACGACTTCGGCGATGCCGCAATCTTACCGGGCCTCGTCGATTCTCACGTGCATATCAACGAGCCGGGGCGGACGGAGTGGGAGGGTTTCGCGACGGCCACGCGTGCTGCCGCGGCAGGGGGCTATACCACGCTTGTAGATATGCCGCTGAACTGCCTGCCCGCGACCACCACCGTTGCCGCACTCGATGCCAAGCGCCGGGCGGCGGCAGGCCAATGCCGGATCGATTGGGCATCATGGGGCGGTGTGGTCTGCGACAATCAGAGCGATATCGAGCCTCTCGCGGCGGCGGGCGTGCCGGGATTCAAGTGCTTTCTCGTTCATCCGGGAATCGACGGCTTCACCATGGTCAACGAGCAAGAGTTGAGGGCCGCACTGCCTCATCTCGCCCGAACCGGTTTGCCGTTGCTCGTCCACGCGGAACTTCCTGGCCCGGTCGATTCTGCTACAGAGCGCCTGGCTCGGGCCGATTGGAGATCGTATTCGACGTACCTCCAGTCGCGGCCGGACGAAGCGGAATTATGCGCGATCCGGCTGCTCCTGGTGCTGTGCCGCGAATATCGTTTCCGCCTGCACATCGTGCACCTTGCAACCGGGCGGGCGCTTCCCTTGCTTCAGGCGGCGCGTGCAGAGGGGCTGGGCGTGAGCGTGGAGACGTGCCCGCACTATCTCCATTTCGCGGCTGAAGATATCGGAGATGGTGCGACTCTGCACAAATGCGCGCCCCCGATCCGGAGCCGTGAAAACCGCGAAGAATTGTGGCGTGGGCTGCGCGAGGGAATCATCGATCTGATAGCGACCGACCATTCCCCATGTCCGCCCGCCATGAAGCAGTTGGAGGAAGGCAATTTCAGAACCGCGTGGGGAGGCATCTCGAGCCTTTCGGTGGCCCTGCCAGTGGTGTGGACTGGCGCGAGCAGACGGGGCTTCGGACTGGATGACATCGCACGATGGATATCTGAACAACCGGCGCGGCTGGCCGGGTTCCATGAGCGCAAGGGGCGAATCGCCGAGGGCTACGATGCGGACTTTGTGGTATTCGATCCGGATGCCGAGTTTTCGGTGAGCGCGGAGCAGTTGCATTACCGGCATCCCGTTTCTCCATATTTAGGAGAAAAACTGCGGGGACGGGTCGAGGCGACCTACCTGCGCGGGCAAGCGGTGTTTTCGGACGGCGGGTTTCCAGGGCAACTGATCGGCGTGGAGATCCGGCGCACGCCAGGAGAAATCTCTAGTCACTAATCAAACTCATAACTTTTTTCGATTGTGCGAGGCGGGGAGTTTTCGTTGACAATACCATCGACCTCGATGAAATGCTTTCTGGGCCGCAGAACCGGATGACAACTGATCGCATCATCGGCGCATCCGTCCCGCGCAAGGAGGGGCACGGCAAAGTCACAGGACAGGCACGTTATGTCGATGATATGACCCTGCCCAACATGCTTTATGGAGCGACCGTCCGCAGCCGCATTTCGCGGGGAAGAATCAACAACATCACATTCGGAGCCGATATTGCGTGGGACGAGTTTGTCATCGTTTCCTCCAAAGATATTCCCGGAAAGAATTACATCGCGCTGATTGTAGATGACCAGCCCTGCCTGGCAAGTGAACTAGTCAACCATCCCGAAGAGCCGATTCTGTTGCTGGCGCACAGGGACCGCCACGCGCTTGCGAAAGCAGTCGAGGCGGTGTCGGTGGAATACGAAACGCTTCCGGCTGTGCTGACCATCGAAGAAAGCGAGCAGCGCTCAGAGATTATTTGGGGAGCGGACAACACTTTCAAAAGCTATCTGATTGAAAAGGGCGATGTGGATAGCGTTTGGAGCAAAGCTGCTTACATCGTCGAAGGTGAATATAGGACCGGCGCACAGGAGCAGCTTTACATCGAGAACAACGGCGTGATCGCAGCCTTCGATCCTGAGCATGGAATTACGCTGTGGGGCTCACTGCAATGTCCTTACTATGTGCAGAAGGCACTGATGGCGCTGTGCGCTTTGCCAGCCGAGAAAGTTCGCGTGGTGCAACTGGAGACTGGGGGCGCTTTCGGCGGCAAAGAGGAATATCCCTCGATGATTGCGGGACACGCGTCGCTGCTGGCGATCAAGTCGGGGCGTCCGGTGAAAATAATTTACGACCGCATGGAGGACATGGCGGCGACCACGAAACGGCATCCGTCGCGGACGCGCCACCGCACGGCGGTAGACAAAGACGGCAAGATATTGGGCGGCGAAATCGACTTCACGATTGATGGTGGGGCGTATGCAACGCTCTCGTCCGTGGTCCTTTCGCGCGGGACCATCCACGCCGGCGGTCTTTACTACTGGCCGAACGTGCGCATTCACGGAAAGGCTGTAGCCACCAATGTGCCGCCGCACGGGGCATTCCGCGGTTTCGGCGCGCCACAAAGCCTGTTTGCCATGGAGCGGCACATGGATCGAATCGCTCATGCGGTGGGGCTTTCGCCGATCGAAGTACGCCGCAGAAATTTCTTGCGGCCGGGGCAAACCACCACTACCGAACAAACGGTGCGCGAGGAAATCGACCTGGGGAAACTGCTCGACCGGGCGCTCGAACTCTCCGGCTACGAAGCTAAGAAGGAACGCTTCGCGAAGGAGAACGGTGCAGGAAAAAAGAAGACGGGGATTGGCGTCGCAGCTTTTTTGCACGGCGCGGGATTCACCGGCTCAGGAGAGCGTTATTTAAGCTCCGTGGTGGGCGTGGAGGGATGCGCGGACGGAGGCGTGCGCGTGCTGGTTTCAAGCACCGAGATGGGGCAGGGAACCAAGACGGTGCTCTGCCAGATTGCAGCGGAAGCGCTGGGACTGCGCTACGAAGACGTATCGATTGCGCAAGCGGATACTGCGAACGTCCCGAACAGCGGCCCGACGGTTGCGTCGCGCACTGCGATGATCGTGGGAAAATTGGTGCAGTCCGCTGCGGTTGGTCTTGCTCAGACCTTGAAAGCTCGGGGCCTGCTGAGAGAGTCGTACTCCGCTGAGCAATTTCGCAAGGCCTGCCGTGACTACATCACTGCACACGGGCCGTTGCGGTCGCTGGCACGTTTTGAGGAGCCCAGCGGGGTTTTCTGGGATGATAAGAAGTATCGAGGCGAGGCCTACGCGACATTTGCGTGGGCGATTTACGTGGCCGAGGTCACGGTGGATCTTACGACTTATAGTGTTACCGTGAATGACTTTGTTGCGCTACAAGAGATCGGCAAGGTTCTGCACCCGGTGCTGGCCAAAGGGCAAATTGCCGGCGGTGTTGCGCAGGGCATCGGATACGCGCTGTATGAGAAAGTTGTTTGGCAGAATGGACGGATGCAGAACAATCAGATGACGAATTACATCATGCCGACTTCGGCCGATCTGCCGCCAATTCGCGTCTACTTTGAGGAGTTGGGGAATATTCACGGCGCGTTTGGCGCGAAGGGAATCGGCGAACTCCCCATGGACGGGCCGGCTCCGGCGATTGTGAATGCGGTCGAAGACGCGCTCGGAGTTCGCTTCGATACGATCCCATTGCTGCCGGAAGATGTTTTCGCGGCGCTCTGCCCGATTGACGGCGAAGTCGCTCTCCAAGGAGTGCGGTGACCCCGGCCTTGGAGCATCGTCCCCAATGCGAGCTTTCATTTACCGTTAATGGCGGGTTGAAGACGGTGCAGGTGTATCCGATGGCGCGGTTGTTGGATGTTCTGCGGCAGGATCTTGGATTGAATGGCGTAAAGGAAGGATGCGGCGAAGGCGAGTGTGGCTCGTGTTCGATCTTGATGGACGGCGAGTTGGTGAATAGCTGCCTGGTTCCGGCCCTCCAGGCGAAGGGCGCTAACCTTACTACGATCGAGGGATTGGCTGAGGGCCCGGCGTTGCATGCATTGCAGCAGGCGTTTCTGCAGTGCGGCGGCGCACAGTGCGGCATCTGCACTCCAGGGATGATTTTGGCGGCCGTGCATTTGTTGAAGCGGAGACCTGAGCCGACGATGGATGAAATACGCGAAGGATTGTCAGGCAATCTTTGCCGCTGTACTGGGTACATGCAAATCTTCGAGGCTGTGGCGGAAGCCGCACGGCGCCGGGAAGCCGCATGAGATCGGACCCGGCAGAGTACGATCTGGTCGCGCCTGAGAGTCTGCAAGCCGTCGTGTCGCTATTGAATAAGGACCCGGGCGCGTGGCTCCCCATTGCCGGCGGTACGGATGTGATGGTGCAGTATGCGGCGGGGAGACTTCCCGCGCGCAAGCTGGTCAGCATCTGGAATCTCCCCGAGCTTCGGCGGATTGACGTAACCGCAGAAGAGGTCAGGTTGGGCGCTGGCTCGACGTACACAAATCTGCGCGACCATCCGGTAGTGAGAAATGAGTTCCCGCTGTTGGCCAGCGCAGCGCGGTGGACGGGCGGGATTGCGAACCAGAATCGCGGCACGTTGGGTGGCAACATCGTGAACGCATCGCCGGCAGCGGATTCATTGCCTGCGCTGCTGGCTTATGAAGCGGAGTTGCTTCTGGTGTCGGTTCGCGGCGAGCGCCGGTTGCCTTACACGAGTTTCCACGTCGGTTATAAGCAGACGAAACTGGCGCCCGATGAATTGATTCAGGCCGTCTGTATTCCGCGGCGATTCTCCGGTTATGTTTCCTACGCGCGCAAGGTCGGAGCGCGTAACGCGCAGGCTATCTCTAAAGTATGCGTGGCGGCTCTGGCGCGGCTCAAAGAGGAAGCGATTGAGGATGTCCGGATTGCTTGCGGAAGCGTGGCGCCTATTCCGCTTCGCTTGACCGAGACGGAGCGGATGCTGAACGGAAGACTCCTTGAGCCGGCTCTCCTGAATCTTGCAAGAAAGACGGCGCAGGCGGAGATTCGGCCTATTGACGATATTCGATCTACCGCGAAGTATCGCGCCGTCGTCGCCGGAAATCTGGTGGTGGAGTTTCTCGAAACGCTCGCTGCGCAGGGAAAAGCCAACGCAGTTCTAGCGCGATGGAACTCTCTGCCGGGCCGCGAAGCGGCGAGTGAGATTTCGCCTTGCTGCGGCTCAAAAGCCTGGGCTCGCGCGCTCGTGAGGCGAAGACCGCTTGCGGATGAAGCTTCTCTTTTGTCTGCGTCTGACGAGGTGTGGCGCGGATTGACTGAATCGGATTGGATGGAAGCCTTCTCCAGTCATCCTCGCATCGGCGAGTCGCGGACGCCGGAGTCCGCCACGGCGCAGTCCAGAAGATGGTCCGCGCAAGAGCAGCGGGAGGTTGCCGCAGCCGACGATGCTGTTAAGATCGCGTTGGCGGAAGCGAATCGGGAATATGAGCGGCGGTTCGATCACGTCTTCATCGTGTGTGCGACTGGGAAATCGGCGGCCGAGATGTTGGAAATTATTCAATGCAGGCTGGGGAATGACGCCCAGACCGAACTAAAAGAAGCCGCCGAGCAGCAACGTCAAATTACGCAGATCCGCCTGAAGAAATGGCTGACAGCATGAAGCGCATCTCGACGCACGTGCTGGATCTGGGCTTGGGAAAGCCGGCCGTAGACGTTCCGGTAAAGCTGGAGCGGCGCGAGGCATCCGGCGACTGGCGACCGTTGGCTTCCGCGCGTACCGATCACGATGGACGCTGCGCGCAATTGCTGCCTGCGAGTGAAGCGTTGTCTCCGGGGTCTTACCGCCTGAGCTTCGATACCGCCGGTTACTACGCTGCACAACAGATGAGCGGGCTGTATCCGCAGGTGGAGATTACGTTTCTGGTGCGAGAGAACGAGGAGAGCTTTCATATCCCGGTGCTGTTGAGCGCCAATGGATTCACTACTTACCGGGGAAGTTGAAAATCCATGATCGTCTTGGCTGAAAACAAATACGGGAAGTCGCGGGTACGTTTGGTGCGAGTACGGCGGAAGCCCGGCTGGCACGACTTTCGCGAGTGGACAATCGAAGTACTGCTGGAAGGCGACTTCGAGTCGTGCTTTAAAGAAGGCGACAACAGCAAGATTCTTCCCACGGACACGATGAAGAATACGGTTTACGCTCTGGCCAAGAATTCCCAGGCCGAATACATAGAAGAATTTGGCAAAGATCTGATTGATTTTCTACTCACTCGTAATCCCCAGGTTTCGCGAGCAGAAGTTTCCTTGTCAGAAAAAGCCTGGGAGCATCTCAATACCAGCGGAAAGCCTCACCCAACCACTTTCGTGCAATCAAGCGGCGAATGCCAAACCGCTAGCATTACGCGAGTTCAGGCTGGCGCCTTTTCCATTTCCTCCGGGTTCGACAACCTGGTTGTAATGAAGACGGCTGCGTCAGGATTCGAGGGATTCATCCAAGATTCGCTCACGACGCTCCCGCCAACCGATGACCGTCTATTCGGCACCGCGGTTCGCGCGAATTGGCGATACTCGAAGGCCGATCTACCGTTTGCCGCCTCGCGCGCGAAGATCCGCGACATCCTGCTTTCTGTGTTCGCGGAGCACGTGAGCAAGTCGGTACAGCACACGCTTTATGCCATGGGTGAGGCGGTGCTGGAAAACGAGTCCGAGGTTGAAGATATCGAATTGACGATGCCGAACCGGCATTGCTTGCTTGTGGATCTCTCTCGCTTTGGGCAAGAGAATCGCAACGAAGTCTTTGTGCCGACCGACGAGCCGCATGGCTATATTGAGGCGCGCTTGCGTCGCCAGGGATGAGTCGGATTGCAGCCAATATCGATAGCTGCGCCCGTGCCCGAGAGGTCATAGCCCGCTGCCAGAAGCTGGCGAGTTTTAGCGAACATTCCGGCAGCTTGTGCCGCACATTTCTCTCTGCGCCCATGCGTGACTGCCATCGGGAAATTTCAAGCTGGATTGAACCGTTGGGAGCCAAGGTCAGAGTGGACGCGGCTGGGAACCTGCGGGCGCTCTATTCCGGGTCAGAATCCAATGCACCACGATTGCTGTTTGGGTCGCATCTCGACACCGTTCCAAATGCGGGGGCGTACGACGGCGTCCTTGGCGTGGTGTTGGCCATCGCGTTGTTGGAGGCCTTGAACGGCCACAAGCTTCCGTTTGGAATTGAGGTAGTCGGTTTCTCCGAAGAAGAGGGAGTTCGCTTCGGCGTCCCTTTCATTGGCAGCCGGGCACTCATAGGCAGGCTGGATGAGGAACTTTTGCGGCAAGAGGATGCGGATGGTATCTCCGTGCAGAAGGCGATCGAGCAGTTCGGACTGAATCTGTCCGACCTACCGCAAGCTGCCTTGCAAGACGACATTGCTGGGTACGTTGAGTTTCACATCGAGCAGGGACCGGTACTGGAGGCACTGGGACTACCGCTGGGAGCGGTCGACGCGATTGCCGGGCAAAGCCGGCTAGACATGACATTCACGGGCAGAGCCGGTCACGCGGGAACGACTCCGATGCATTTACGGGCGGACGCTGTTGCGGCTGCCGCTGAGTGGATCACCGTGGTCGAGCAGTTGGCTCACCACGTGGAGGGCCTGGTAGCGACTGTGGGCAAGGTCGAAGCGAAGCCGGGCGCGGCCAATGTGATCGCCGGAGAGGCTCGTCTCACGCTGGACGTGCGTCACAAGGCCAACGAAGTTCGCGCGCGCGCGGTGCAGAATCTGATTCAACATGCTGAGATGATCGCGGCGCGGCGCGGCTTGACCGCGGCATATCACGCTCTCATTGACCAGCCGGCGGTCACGATGAGCCCGTTTCTCGTCGAACAAATTGTGGAGGCCATTCGAACATCAGGCTGTGAGCCCTATCGGATGGTCAGCGGCGCCGGCCATGATTCCATGATTCTTGCTGAGTGCGTTCCCGCTGCCATGATTTTTCTGCGGACTCCGGGGGGAATCAGTCATCATCCCGACGAGTCAGTTTCAGTTGACGATGTGGCCAAGGCTATCGAGTGCGGTATGCATTTGCTGGATCAGCTGGCCGCAATTCCAGAACTTCAAAAAAGGATATCGCGTGCATAATCTCGGGGAGACTCGAAGCCGTCAACAAGCCAATCATCTTCTGCTCACGCCCGACACTTTCGTGCGCAACACTCTGCCGGGGATGAAGAAATGCTCTGCGATCGTGCACGCCGGCCCCGCGCTGGGCGCGAGATTCGCGCAGTACACGGCCGAGTTCGAGGCTGGCGGTGAGCTAGGCAATACGTCTGCCCAGCGTTTTATCTTTGTGATCGCCGGCGCTGTGAGTTTGGATGTCGAAGGTAAGCAGAGCGAACTTGGCGCGCGCGGTTACGCTTACCTGCCTGAGGGCTCGCCGCATCGGGTCGTGGCTGCGAAGGCGAGCAGGGTGGCCGTGATCGAAAAACAATATCAGTTGCTGGAATCGGTCGAGCCACCGCGCGTGATTGTTTCGAATGAAGACGCAGTTCCTTCGCATCCGCTCGGCGATGATCCCGGCTTGCAGGTCAAGTACCTGCTGCCCGATACGATGAGTTTTGATTTTGCCGTCAACACCATGGTCTACCAGCCAGGCGCAGCGCTCAGCATGGTCGAGATGCACGTTATGGAACATGGGCTCATCATGCTCGAAGGCGGCGGCATCTACAGGCTGGGCGATTCTTGGTATCCAGTCACGGCGGGCGACTTCATCTGGATGGGACCGTGGTGTCCGCAGTGGTTCGGAGCGCTGGGCAAGATTCCCGCCAAATATCTGATCTACAAAGACTGGAATCGTCACCCATCGGCGCCACGCGGCGATGAATAGCATGATGACCGTGAGCGTTAATCAGGATCGCTTGCTCGCTGAGATCGAGGAGTTGGCTTCGATTTCTGACGCCGAGACTCCCGCCGTGACGCGAATCGTTTTCTCTCCCGCCGATCTCAAGGCTCGAGCCTGGCTCAAAACACGCTGCGAGGCGGCCGGGCTTACCGTACGGCAGGATGCCATCGGCAATACGTTTGCCCGATGGAGTGGATTGGATCCCGCAGCGCCGGCGGTTGGAACCGGTTCGCACATCGATGCGATTCCGAACGCTGGAAAGTACGATGGTGTCGTCGGAGTGCTCGGCGGCCTGGAAGCAATCCGGGCGTTACAAGCGAGCGGATTTCGTCCCAGGAACTCGATCGAGCTACTGGTCTTTACTTCGGAAGAGCCGACGCGCTTTGGGCTTGGGTGTTTGGGCAGCCGCATGCTTTGCGGGAGCACTTCTCCCGAGGCGGCGCGGAAACTGAAAGATAACGATGGTGCATCGTTGGAAGACGTTCGACGTGGCGCCGGATTTCGCGGAGACTTGGAAGAAGTAAAGCTGACGTGGGGTTATTACCGAGGGTTTGTCGAGTTGCACATCGAACAGGGGCCGTTGCTGGAGCGCGAGCAGATTCCTCTCGGAGTGGTTACGAACATTGCCGCGCCGGCCAGCTTTCGCGTCACGCTCGAAGGTGCAGGCGGACACGCGGGCGGGGTTCTGATGCCGGGCCGCCGCGATGCCTTGTGCGCCGCAGCGGAACTAGTCCTAGCGGTTGAGGACGCTGCCAGAACCAGTGGAGCTCCCGACACGGTGGCGACCGTTGGCATTTGCGACGTGTTTCCGGGGGCGGTTAACAGCATTCCAAGCAGGGTTCGTCTCAGCATCGATATCCGCGACACGGATGCGGAGAGACGTGATCGAGCCATGCAGAAAATTGAAAGTGCGGTACATGCGATCTCTTCGCGACGGAATGTCGCGATCCTCATCGAAATGCTGAACTCGGACGCGCCCGCCACTTGCGGCGAGGCTGTGGTCGCGGCACTTTCTCGAGCGTGCGAAAAGCATGGACTGAAGTATCTAGCCGTGCCCAGCCGCGCCTATCACGACTCGCTCTTCATGTCGCGCATCGCTCCGACCGGGATGTTGTTCATTCCTTGCCGTGGCGGTTACAGCCATCGTCCCGACGAATACGCGTCACCTGAAGACATCGCCCGCGGGACGCTTGTTCTCGCGGAGACGCTGGCGACTCTCTCCGCGTAAAAGTCGCACCAGATCTACGGAACATGCGGAATGCGCGACTCGCGCTCGGCCCAATGTGAGACGATATCGCGCACCACCTTATCGCCGACCGTCTCAGCAGCCTCCAACGCCGGCATATAGGCCGAATAATTGCCGGAGACCATTTCCTTCAGACTTTCGTCCACGGCCATGCCTGCGGGTTCGCGATCGTAGTTGCTGACGGTGCGCAGCACCAGCACGCGCTGCAAATCCACGCGTCCGGCATGGCTCAGAAACGTGAGGGCCTGCAGAGTACCTGAATCTTCCATGGCCGCGATCATGTAGTTGCCTTGGCCGCCGGTGTAGTAGCGAGTCCAGGCATTCGCCCATTCATCCATCTTTGATCCGTGCCAAAATGTGCCGGCGGACAGGGTGTCGCCTCGAGTCACAAACGGCGGCCTCAATGCATTGGGGAAGCCTGCGAATCGAGCACGGAAGTTGCGCAGGGTTTCAGAGTCGGCGAGGGGGACATCGTGCGTCAAGCGAACCGCCCAACCTACAAGTTCCGCATTCAGCGTGTAAGCTTCGCCGTAGTCGTTCACCACCGGTTGCTCGTAGGGAGTTCCTTTGCGCAACGGGACATAGCCGGTTGGCCAATCCAGGGGAATTTGGCGCGCGTCAATCTCAAATGCCAAATCGCCATCAATCACGTGATCCGCCCAAACCGCTGCGCCGAGCGACACGTCAGCCGGGTCTCCGCCGCCGATTCCGGCGACGATCCAATAGGCCTTCGACAAATCAAAGCGTGGGTCCAGTCCAAGCGCCATCACCGACGCCGCGGCCTTGGCGGTTCCGACGCCGGTTACCATTCCCAGCACGCCATCTTTGTTCAATCGCACATGGCGATATCCGGCAGAGAGCGGAAGAATTTGGTCGAGATGCTCCCGCTCAACCCAGAGTTGGAATTCGCCGGGTGTGTCCCCGGTATCCTCGCCGCGCTCGAACATGGTGACGACTACAACTTTGACTTGGAGGGGGGATTTAGAGGGTGAAGTTTGAGCGTGAAGTAAACCGGCGCAAAAAGTACCAAAAATCAATCGCGCGACGTATCGCTGGGCAATTCCCATGAGCTTCCCGAAGTTATCTCAAAGAGATTTTGTCGGCATCCTGCGGTAAAACGCAGAGACGCGTTACTATTTGTACTCCTTGAAAGACATGATCGCTTTCGAGAAATTGGATGCCGAGCATTCAAAAAGCAGAGAACTTCCGAGCCGGCGAGCGAGAACCTAAGAAAATGTCCGTCATCCCCGCTAAGGCGCCCACATCTCTGCGCGCGGAATTTCGTCCGACGTTCCGCCTTGCGTTACCACTCATTCTTGCTGAGGTTGGCTGGATGAGCATGGGTATTGTGGACACCATCATGGTTGGACGCCTGCCCAAAAGCGCCATCGCCATGGGGGCCGCCGGCCTTGGACACAGCCTGTACACGGGCGTAGCGATCTTTGGCGCCGGCTTACTGCTCGGAATGGATACTTTCGTCGCGCAGGCTTACGGCCGCGAAGATCTCCATGACGCCCGGCACTCTCTCGTGAACGGGTTGTTCCTGGCGTTGCTGCTCACGCCCATTTTAATGCTAGCGGTTACATTCTGGCCGATGCTGATGCAACGCTTCGGAATCAGTGCGGAACTGGTCGAACCCATGCGGCCGTTCTTGTACGCACTCAATTGGGGAACGCTGCCGCTGCTCGGCTACTTCGCGTTGCGGCGATACTTGCAGGCGGTGGACGTTGCGCATCCCATCATGTTCGCATTGATCTCCGCCAATGTGGTCAATGCAGTTGGGGACTGGGTGCTGATCTATGGACACTTTGGTTTTCGCGCCATGGGCATTGCCGGATCAGGCTGGTCCACATGTCTGGCGCGTGTTTATATGTGTGCCGTACTCGCGATTACGCTGGTGCGCGTGGAGACGAAACGCGCGCTGCCGCCGTGGCGAGGCCAGCTTCGAATCGATGCGCGCCGGTTGTCGGCATTGCTGAAGTTGGGCGCTCCGGCGGCAACACAGATCCTGCTCGAAGTTGGAGCATTCTCCGGCGCGACAGCACTATGTGCAAAACTCGGGCCGGTGACGCTTGCGGGTCATGAAATTGCGCTGAATTGCGCGTCGTTCACCTTCATGGTGCCGTTGGGAGTCAGTTCGGCGGCGGCGGTTCGCGTAGGACAACAGCTAGGAAGAGACGACCCGGCCGGCGCGCGGCGCGCAGGATGGTCGGCGATCATGCTTGGAGTCGGGTTCATGGCATGTTCCGGGATCGTGTTCGTTTCGATTCCGAAGCTGATCGCGCGCCTGTTTACTCCGAATGTGGCGGTGATCGAAGTTGGAGCCAAGTTGCTGCTAGTGGCGGCTGCATTCCAACTATTCGACGGACTGCAAACGGTTGCGACCGGAGCCCTGCGGGGCGCAGGTGACACGAAAACTCCCATGCTCGCCAATTTTGTCGCCTATTGGCTGATTGGACTTCCCTTGGGGGCGTGGCTGTGCTTTGGGTTGGGATGGGATGCATTTGGCTTGTGGCTGGGGCTGTGTATCGGGTTGATGCTGATTGGATCGGCGCTTCTGTTGGCATGGCACAAGAGAAAACTTTCCTCAGGACTCCCCGTGTATTGAGATTTGGGAAGGGCACGAGTCTCGTTCGTGCCGCCCAGAGTCGCTAAAAATGTTCGCGCGCTTTAGCGCTTGAGGTCAAAATGCAATTTGGCAGAAGGAAATTCCCAGGAAATTGGGAACAGCATGTGTAATATTAAAAGGGCACTGAAAACACAGGGTTCCTTGCTCCGCTTCGCTCTCGGCCGGGATGACGATCTTGTGGAGCAAATTTCCGGGACACGACACTAGTCGCGCTACTAAGCTTTACTTCCCGTTCTCTTCCTCACGCCACTCGTGGATGATCTTCACTCCGCTGCTGGTTCCAAGGCGATTCGCGCCGGCATGAATCATGGCTTTAGCATCGGCGGCACTGCGAATCCCGCCCGAGGCCTTTACCCCGCACCGGTCGCCGACCGTGCGGCGCATGAGGGAGATGTCTGCGATGGTGGCGCCGCCACCGAGAAAACCGGTGGAAGTTTTGACGAAATCCGCGCCCGCGGCCACGCTGATCTCGCAGGCAGCCACTTTCTCTTCGTCGGTGAGCAGAACAGTTTCGAGGATCACTTTGAGCAGGGCTTTCTGGTCATGCACGACTTGCGCCACGGCTCGGATATCGCACGCCACTTGCTCTTTCTCGCTCGCCTTGAGCGTGCCGATGTTCAGCACCATGTCAATTTCTTGGGCGCCCAATCGCAGGGCTTCAGAAGCCTCAAATTGCTTCGCACTGGTGAAAGTTGCTCCGAGGGGAAAGCCGATCACCGCTCCGACCTTTACCTCACTTCCTTGTAGTTGAGAGCAGGCCAGGGACACGTAACAGCCGTTGACCATCACCGCTCCAAACGCAAATTCCCGGGCTTCCTGACACAGCCGCACGATCTGATCGCGCGTGGCTTCCGGACGCAAGTTGGTGTGATCGATCATCTTGGCCACATCTTGCCAGGTGAGCGCCTCGATATTCCGGCCTTGCGTCATTTGGGCTTCACTGGGGGACATGTGAACTAAAGTTTACTATGCGTCTTCCGTGCAGCGCCGCAGTTTATTGTCGACGTTTTGCTCCGCGGTCTCTGCGGAAGTTCTCTGCGGTCTCCGCGTTTTAAGATGTTGACCTTGATTTTGGTTCTAACTTCCGAAAAATGTTGTCTCCCTGGTCCCGCCAAAAAATCTTAAAACGCAGAGGCCGCTGAGTAATGCCGCAGAGTAGGCGGAGGAAAGCAACATCGCGAAAACAGTACCGTAAACCTCAATCGAGGTTTAGAATCATGCGCTATTCTGCGAGTTCTAATTATGGGAACAGCCAAGCCCGTTTCGTCTAAGAATCGCGAACGCTTGCTGCGTGCCGCGAGCAAAGTCATGAAACATGCGCACGCCCCTTATTCTCACTTCAAGGTGGGCGCGGCGCTGCTCAGCGATAAGGGAAAAATCTTTGCCGGCTGTAACGTAGAGAATGCATCGTATGGCTTAACCAACTGCGCCGAGCGCACCGCGATTTTCTCGGCGATCGCCGAGTCTGGTCCCGGCTTGAACATCCAGGCCATCGCTGTGACCAACGATCAAGGCTTGCCCTGCTCTCCGTGCGGAGCCTGCCGCCAGGTCATTTATGAGTTCGGCCCAGATGCAACCGTGATCTACGAAGGCTCCAAGGGCTGGAAGGAAAGCCACATTACGGAACTTCTGCCGGAAGGCTTCCGCCTACAGTGAATCAACCGCAAAAGTCCGCATCCGTTCCGATTCGCGCCATCGACGTGATTCGCAACAAGCGCGACGGGCAGGAGCTATCTCCGTCCGAAATCGAATATCTGGTGCGAGCCTACACGGACGGCGAGATTCCCGACTATCAAGTTTCCGCCTGGCTGATGGCGGTAATTCTTCGCGGGATGACGCGGGGGGAGACCTCTGTGCTTACCGATGCCATGTTGCACTCCGGCGACGTGCTCGACCTTTCCGAATTCCCGGCGAAAAAAGTGGACAAGCATTCCACCGGCGGAGTGGGCGACAAGACTTCCTTGGTGCTGGCGCCCCTGGTAGCCGCGGGCGGCCTGGTTGTCCCCATGATTAGCGGCCGCGGGCTTGGGCACACCGGCGGCACTCTCGACAAGCTGGAGTCAATCCCCGGCTTCAACGTGAACTTGTCGGTTCCCGAGTTTCGCCGCGTCATGCATGCGTGCGGCTGCGCCATGATCGGCCAGACATCCGAAATTGCTCCCGCCGATCGCAAGCTCTATGCCCTGCGCGATGTGACTGCGACCGTGGAGAGCCCGTACTTGATTTGTGCTTCCATTATGAGCAAGAAGCTTGCGGAGGGAATCGATGCTCTCGTTCTGGACGTCAAGACCGGCTGCGGAGCTTTCATGAAGCAGGAGCAAGACGCCGTATTTCTCGCGGAACTGATGGTCGAAACCGGTGAGCGCATGGGAAAGTCCGTGGTAGCCCTGATTACGGACATGGATCAGCCGCTGGGAATGAACGCGGGGAATTCGCTGGAAGTGATTGAGGCTCTCGAAGTGCTGCGGGGAGGCGGTCCACAGGATCTCAGAGAGCTATGCCTGGAACTTGCAGGCTGGATGTTTCATCTCGGAGGCGCAGCAGACACCGTGGCTGTGGGCCGTCTCAAAGCGGAGAAGCTGATCGCATCAGGCGAGGCGCTGGAGCGGTTTCGTCAAATGATCACCTTGCAAGGCGGCGACGCTGGCATTGTCGACGATCCCGCAACATTGCCCCAGGCACGAAGCACGCTTCAGGTAAATAGCCCGAAGGCGGGATACGTCGCGGCAATCGCTTGCGAAGCCGTTGGCACGGCCTGCGTGATCCTGGGCGGCGGGCGCGCCAAGAAGGAAGACTCTGTCGATCCGGCGGTTGGGGTTGTGCTGCATCGCAAAGTGGGCGATCCGGTGGCGGCGAACGAGCTGCTCTGCACCCTCCATTACAATTCCCAGGATCGCGGTGCTGCCGCAGCTAGATTGCTGAGTGAAAGTTTTGAGATTGCAGATGCGCCTCCTGCACAACGAAGGCCTCTGGTGCATCGGGTCATTCGAGGTTCACAAGGAAAAGGCTCGGAAGGAAAATAGCATGGGAAGATTCACTGGCATTCTCGGGCTGCTCACGATGTTGGCGCTGGCATTTGCCTTCTCCACCAACCGGCGGGCCATCCGAACTAAAACCGTGGTTTGGGGACTGGGGCTGCAATTCGCGCTGGCACTCTTTGTTCTCCGGGTGAAATCCGGCGCGGTGTTGTTTCAGATCGCGGGTGATGGGGCCAAGAGATTGCTCGATTTTTCCTATGCCGGCTCCTCGTTCGTCTTCGGCGAGTTGGGACAGCAGCAATCCTCGCTAGGGCTGATTTTCGCCTTTCAGGTGCTGCCCACCATCATCTTCATCGCCGCGTTTTTCGCGATTCTCTATCACTTCGGCGTGATGCAACTGGTCATTCGCGCCGGCGCCTGGATCATGACGGTCATCATGGGCGCCAGCGGCGCCGAGTCGCTCAACCTCGCGGCCAGCATTTTTATGGGGCAGACCGAAGCTCCGCTGACCATCCGCCCGTTTCTTCCCGATCTCACTCAGTCTGAGTTGATGTGTGTGATGACCAGCGGCATGGCGCATATTTCCGGCGGCATGATGGCGGCGTACATTCGCGTGGGCGGCGCGGATGCAAAAAGTCTGCTGACCGCAGTCATCATGACTGCGCCTGGAACTCTGTTGATGGCCAAAATGCTGGTTCCGGAAACTGAAAAGCCGCTGACCGCAGGCCACGTGGAGATGCCGGCCATGGAGAAAGAATCTAACGTGCTCGGCGCGATTGCCCGTGGCACCGTCGACGGCCTTCACCTTGCGCTCAACGTCGGCGCAATGCTGATTGTTTTCCTGGCGCTGCTGGCGCTTCTCAACGCCATGATGGGATGGACCCACATCCACATTTCGTGGTTTCCCTACAGCCTGCAGCAAGTGCTCGGATGGATTTTTGCCCCCATCGCATGGCTCATCGGTGTTCCCTGGCGTGACGCCGCGACCATTGGCAATCTGCTGGGCACCCGCATGGTGATCAACGAATTTGTCGCCTTCGCACAACTAGGCACGGTGAAGGCCAGCCTCGATCCCCGAACCTTCACCATCGCAACCTTTGCGCTCTGCGGCTTTGCGAATTTCAGCTCAATCGGGATTCAGATCGGCGGCATTGGCGCGCTCGCGCCGAACCGCAGAAGCGATCTGGCGCGGCTAGGCTTGCGCGCGATGCTGGCGGGCACGATGGCGAATCTGATGTCGGCTTCCATCGCGGGGATGCTGATTTCGGGGTAGCCGACGGTGGCATTCCGAGCCGGCTTTTTGCACTTTTATCCCGTTGTCATCCTGAGCCAGCCGGAGCAAGCGTAGCGCAGCTCCGGCGCCGTCGAAGTCCCCGTGTCTGCGTCGGGCGGGAATGCCGGTGCAGGGCGGGCTCAAGTCGCCGTATACAAGCCACGGAGAGAATGCCCTTGCAGCGTCCGTGCCACTGGCGGCGTCATCGGGGTCCTTCGACTCGCGGGCGTCGCGTTCGGCGCGCGCCGCCCGGCTGCGCTCAGGACTGACGGCCACGCCGGAATAACAGGTCTGCCTACTGCTGCACATACGTCGCCCGCTTCAGAAACTCCCCCGCCCCCGGACGCCCGACAAACTTATTCTTCTCCACAATCACCTTGCCACGCGAAAGCACAACCTCCGGCATGCCTGTCACCTTGATGCCTTCAAACATCGAATAATCCACGCGCATGTGATGCGTCTTCGCGCTGATGGTGTGCTTGCGCTCGGGATCGAAAATTACGAGGTCAGCGTCGCTTCCGGCGGCAATCGTGCCCTTTCGCGGATATAGGCCAAACAACTTTGCCGGAGTGGTCGAAACCAGTTCTACAAACCGGTTTACGCTGAATCGTCCCTTCACCACGCCGCCGGAAAAAATGAGGCTCATGCGATGTTCGATGCCCGGTCCGCCGTTTGGAATCTTGGTGAAATCACCGATGCCCAACTCCTTCTGCTCTTTGAAACAGAAGGGGCAGTGGTCGGTCGAAACCACCTGCAGGTGATCGCGTTTCAGTCCGTTCCACAATTTCTCCTGGTGCCATTTCTCGCGCAGCGGAGGCGTGAAAACATACTTTGCGCCTTCGAATCCCGGCACATCAAAATTCTCGATCGAAAGATACAAGTATTGCGGACAGGTTTCCGCATAAACGGGCAGTCCGCGATCCCGCGCCTCACGAACTTTTTCCAGCGCCTCATTGCAGCTCAAATGCACGATGTACAGCGGGGCGCCAGCCATTTCCGCCAGGGCGATCGCTCGTGACGTGGCTTCCGCTTCCGCCGTGGTGGGACGAGTTAGCGCATGGTATTTGGGAGCAGTCTTCCCTTCGGCCAGAGCCTGCTGCACGATGACGTCAATCGCGCTGCCGTTTTCCGCATGCATGCAAACCAAAGCGCCATTCTTGGCAGTCGTCCGCAGCGCCTTAAAAATGCTAGCGTCATCGAGCATGAACACCCCGGGGTATGCCATGAACATTTTGAAGCTGGTGACGCCCTCGCGCACCAGCGCAGTCATCTCATCCAGCCGCGCGTCGGGCAGATCGGTGATGATGCAATGGAAGGAGTAGTCGCTCACGGCCTTGGCGGAAGCCTTTTGCATCCAGGTGTCGAACGCGGTGCGCAACGTCTGTCCTTTGTACTGGATCGCGAAGTCGATCAGGGTTGTGGTTCCGCCAAACGCGGCCGCGCGCGTGCCGCTCTCGAAGTCGTCGGCGCTGTTGGTGCCGCCGAATGGCATGTCGAGATGGGTGTGCACGTCGATTCCACCGGGGAAAACATACTTGCCGTCCGCATCGATGATCTTCGATGCATTCTCGCGGGGCAGGTTCTGTCCCAGCACAACAATCTTCCCGTTGCTGATAGCCACATCGCTGTCGTAGGTGTCGGAGGCGGTGACGACGCGTCCGTTAGTAATGATCGTGTCAAAGCCCATGTCTCAGCCTCCTGCTGACTGGTGGAGCAAACATTTATGCTAAACTGCGACACCCTCAGGTGTCGATTTTCAGGTTGACGAAAGAAGTTGACGAGGAGAAAGCGAAATGCATTTCGGCTTCACCATCAAGCCCGACATGCCGGAAATGACGGTTGAGCGCATCCTAGGGCTTACGCGTCAGGCGGAGGCCGCGGGCTTTGAATATGGGTGGATCTTCGATTCCCACGTCCTGTGGCTGGAGCCCTATCCGGTACTCACGCTGATGGCCTCCAACACCAAGAACATGCGTCTCGGCCCATGCGTTACCAATCCTGCAGTGCGCGACATCACGGTGACCTCAAGTTTATTTGCTACGCTGAACTTGATTTCCGGCGGTCGCATGCAGCTTGGCATTGGCCGCGGGGACAGTTCGCGGCGCGTACTGGGAAAGAAACCGGTGGGGGCGGGCGATCTGGAGCGCGCCGTCAAGACTTTTCGGGAGCTGACCGCCGGAAAGGAAATTGACTACGAGGGCCGGCCTACGCGAATTTCCTGGGCGCCAGGATCGCCTCCGGTGTGGATCGCAGGGTACGGTCCTAAGGTGCTCGACTTGGCGGGCAGAGTCGCGGATGGCGTCATTCTGCAATTCGCCGATCCGGATTTGATTGCGTGGTGTTTGGGTTTCGTCAAGCAAGGCGCAGAGGCAGCGGGCAGGGATTTCAGCAAGATCGAAGTGATGTCATGCGCACCGGTCTGGGTATCCGACGATTTGAACATCGCACGCAAGCGGGTGCGCTGGTTTCCCGCCCTGGTTTCAAATCATGTGGTGGACCTGATTTCCCGGTACAAGCCGGAGGAACTCCCGCCGGCCCTGACCTCCTACGTGCAAAACCGCAGTGGGTACGACTACCAGCAGCACTGCGAGGTCGAAAGCGATAACTCAAAATTTGTGACTGACGAAGTGGTGGATCGCTTCACGCTGGTTGGCCCAGCAGAAGCTCACCGCGAAAAACTGCGCAAACTCGCGAGTGTCGGCGTCACGCAATTCAATATCTACCTTATGTGCGGAGACGAGGAAGCCACGCTGGAGACCTACAGGCGCGAGATACTGCCCACCTTGCAGGGGGTCGTGAAGAAGTAGCGTCGCCCGATATTTGTTCTTCTCTACGCTCTTCGCGTCCGTTCTCTGCGACCTCCGTGATTTAAGATTTGATTTTCGGTCTTTGCTAGAATCTTAAAACGTTGAGGGCGCTGAGAACCCCCGCAGAGTTCGCGGAGAAAAGCTACAGCATTTCTTCTACCGTCATGCTCACTGGTTCCCGCCGAAGCCTCATTAGCGCGTAATAGGCGACGAACGAAACCGCGAAGCCGACAAACCATGAATAGTCGTACAGTACACGCAACGACGGCACCACCAACCCAATCAGCGCCGTCCCCGATCCTACAGCCAGAGCCAAGATCGCCAGCCAGTTGAAGCCGCGCGAATATTCGTATGCGCCATCACGTAAGTAGAGATCGTTCACCAACAGCACTCGCCTCCGCACCACGAAATAATCGCAGATCATGATTCCCGCCACCGGTCCCAGGAAAGCCGCATAGGCGCCCAACCATCCGAAGATCAGAGTCTGGTAACTCGCCAGCAGCTTCCACGGCATCAGCGCGATGCCCATGAAGCAAGTGATCACGCCACCGGTGCGGAAGCTGATCTTTCGTGGCCACAAGTTGGAGAAATCGTTCGCCGGGGAAACTACGTTCGCGCCGATATTCACATTCAGAGTCGCGAGCAGAATCGCGACCAGCGAAATCGCCACCGCCACCGGCGAGTGAAAGCGGCTGAGCAGTTGTACAGGGTCCCAGATCGCGGTCCCATAGATGACGACGGTTGCCGAAGTCACCAGAATTCCGATCAGCGAGTACAGAGTCATGGTCGTCGGCAGGGCAAGAGCCTGGCCTATCGCCTGCTGCCGCTGGCTGCGCGCGAAGCGAGAAAAATCCGGAATGTTAAGGGAGACGGTCGCCCAGAAACCCACGGTGGCGTTCAACGCCGGCACCAGGAACTTGAGGAACTCAGAAAAATTGCTGAAGCGCGAAGGCGCTGCCAACATAGGTCCGAAGCCGCCGGCAGCGTGGTAAGCCCAGGCCAGCAGCAGCAATCCCACGGCCAGCAGAATCGGCGCGCTGATCCCTTGCAGAAAGCGAATGTATTCAATTCCCTTGAGGATGACGGCGAGATTAATCAGCCAGAAAGCCATGAAGCAAATCGCGGTGCGGTGCGGAAACTGTCCCCAGCTCGGAGCCAAGGTTGCGAGCAGAGTACTGATCGCCTCACCTCCGATCCAGGCCTGGATGCCAAACCAACCGCAAGCCACCAGAGCACGCAACACCGCGGCTACATTTGCCCCGAGAACACCGAACGACGCGCGCGCCAGGACCGGGAACGGGACTCCATAGCGCGCTCCAGGATGCGAATTTAACAGCATGGGGATCAATACGATGGTGTTGCCCAGAAACACCGTGACTACGGCCTGTTTCCAGTTCATCCCTCCCTGAATCAGGCTCGCAGCCAGCATATAGGTGAGGATATTGATCGACATCGATATCCATAAGGCTGCGTAGTTGTAGGTGCCCCAGGTGCGCTGATCGCCGGTGGCGGGAGCGAGGTCTGCGTTGTAAAGCGGGCTGGATTCAATTCTGGAAGCCGCAGACTGAGGAGGAATGGGCATGTGACTCAGTCGGCCGCTGCCGTTTGTCCGCTCTGAGCGGTGAGCGGGCCGTAAGTTTCCGGCCGGCGGTCGCGGAAGAACTGCCAGACCCGGCGCACTTCGGTGATCATGTCGAGATCGAGATCGGCAACCAGAACCTCGTCCTTATCGCGACTCGCTTGCGCAACGATCTTTCCGCGCGGATTGCAGAAGTAGCTCTTGCCATAAAACTCGCCGATGCTCCAAGGCTTTTCCGTGCCCACGCGGTTGATGGCGCCAACGAAATAGCCATTCGCCGCCGCATGCGCCGGTTGCTCCAGTTCCCACAGGTATTCGGAAAGTCCCGCGACCGTGGCGGAAGGATTGAAAACAATTTCCGCTCCATTGAGACCGAGGATCCGCGCACCCTCTGGAAAGTGACGGTCGTAGCAGATGTACACGCCCACTTGCGCATACTTTGTCTTGAACACGGGATAACCAAGATCGCCCGGCGTAAAGTAAAACTTCTCCCAAAATCCGGGATGCACGTGGGGAATATGATGCTTGCGGTACTTGCCTAAATAGCTTCCATCCGCGTCGATCACCGCGGCGGTGTTGAAGTATAGGCCCGGCATCTGCTCTTCGTACACAGGCACGACGATCACCATGCGATGCTTCGCTGCGATCTTCTGCATGAGCTTGGTGGTGGGGCCGTCGGGCACGCGCTCAGTCAGGTCATACCAGCGAATGTTCTGCTCGGCGCAGAAGTAGGGGCCGTAAAATAATTCCTGCAGGCAGAGTACTTGTACTTTTTTCTTGGCAGCCTGCTCGATCAACTTCAAGTGCTTGTCGAGCATTGCCTTTTTGATATGGGGCAGAGCGCGATCGCCGCTCAAGGGGGTGCTTGCCTGGATCAGGCCACAGCGCACAATCCGCGACATGGAGGCCTCCGAGAGAGGCAATATAGCACGTCAAAAGAGCGCTCGGAGCAGCGCATCAAGCGCAGGACATAACAGTCACGAAAATTCATTGGATATTAGGAGCGCTAGCCGTACGTTTGCCGGAAGCGCCCTGTTCCGCTTGCGACCCGGACTCCAAAGCCTCGCGAGCCTTGGCATACCCGGGCTTGAGCGACGCATAAATAATATCGCAGCGTTCTTTGTAGGGAAGGAACGCGCTCTTCATCGAATTGATGGTAATTTTCTCGAAGTCATCCAGCGACAGGCCAAAAGTCTCGGCAGCCGCTTCGAATTCCTTCGTCATCGTGGTATTGCTCATCAGCCGGTTGTCCGTGTTCAACGTGACACGAAACTTTTCCTGATAAAAAATCCTGAAGGGATGCTCGGCCAGGCTGGGCGCGGCTCCGGTGTGCACGTTGCTGAGCAGGCAAATCTCCAGTGGAATTCGCTTGTCGAGAACGTATTGCGCCAGGTCGCCAAGCTTTACCGCTTTGCCGTCCGCAATGGCAATGTCGTCGATCAGCCGCGTGCCATGGCCAATGCGGTGCGCGCCGCAATATTGAATTGCCTGCCAGATCGATTCCTTGCCGTAACCCTCCCCGGCGTGAATGGTGATATTGAAATTCTGCCGCTGAATGTAGTGAAATGCGTCGACGTGTTTCTTGGGAGGGTAGCCGCCTTCCTCGCCCGCAAGGTCAAAGCCCACCACGCCGCGCTCACGAAAATCGACCGCCAACTCCGCCATTTCGAGCGATACATTCATATTGCGCATGGCGCAGATGATCAGGCCGGAAGTCACGCCAAAGTCCTTCCGGCCCCGCTCCAAACCTCGCAGCACAGCGGATACAACCTGTTGGTGAGTCAGTCCCTTCTTGGTGTGAAAAATTGGCGCGAAGCGGGTTTCAAAGTAGACCACGCCGTCGGCTGCCACATCCTCGGCTTGTTCGTAGGCGACGCGCTCGAGCGCTTCCTCAGTCTGCATCACCGCGATGGTGTGCGCGAAGCCTTCCAGGTATTTCGCCAGACTCCCTTTGTTCGCGCCTTGATGGAACCACTGGGCCAAGGCCTGCGCATCTGTCGTGGGGAGGTCCGAGTACTCTACCTCCTTCGCCAATTCAATCACAGTCTGCGGCCGCAGCACTCCATCCAGGTGTTCGTGAAGCAGTACTTTGGGCAAACTGCGTAGTAATTCTTTTTCAAACTTCATAGGAAGCTCCAGAAATGCGGCGACAATGTTAGTCGCGTCGAACGCTGCACCCTTCTAGAATACGCCACCGCAGGGACCACCATTGTGACCGCCGATTTGCACCGCTGTTGTACACTACCGCAACCCCGAGCCGTTTCCTTCGCACAGGAGAAGAGGAATATCAATGGAGCTAGCAGCACAAGAGAAACCTCAGGCGGCAGGATACGGTTTGCGGCACGGGATCCTTTCGCCGATGGAAACGCTGGCGCAGTCCGTCTCCACCATGGCGCCCACCACAACTCCCGCTGCCACCATTCCGTTGGTCTGCGCGCTGGCGGGCAATGGCACCTGGCTGGCATACGTGCTCGCGACCATTGCAGTGCTGCTGGTCGCGCTGTGCATCGGCCGTTTTGCACGTTACTCTTCATCGCCGGGCTCGTTGTACACGTATACCGCTAAGATCCTGCCGCCCTGGCTGGCGGCGACGGTAGCGTGGAGTCTGTTGCTCGCCTACGTGGCCACGGGATCGAGCGTAATCGCCGGCTTCTACCACTGGGCAAACCTTTTGCTGCGCGACGCCACCGGCCATGCCTACTCGACGGTGTTGCTCTCGTTCATTGTTACTGGGGCGTCCATCTTCATCGCCTGGCGCGACGTTAAGATCTCGGCGCGCCTCATGCTCTGGATCGAAGCCGCCTCGGTGAGCGTAATCGTCATCGTGGTGACGCTGCTGCTGGTCCGCCATGGCTGGCACTGGGACTGGGAGCAATTGCAACTCCGTGGCATGACCGGCAGTGGACTGCGGCTCGGTCTGGTGCTGGCGCTTTTCAGCTTTGTTGGCTTCGAGAGCGCGACCACTCTGGGATCGGAGGCGCGCAATCCCTTGAAGACGATTCCCCGAGCTGTCATCCAAAGCGCTCTTCTGGCCGGGGCATTCTTTACGGTTTGCGCTTACGCCGAGGTGCTGGGCTTTCACACCGCCGGGCAGGACCTGGGAAGCAGTCCCGCGCCCATGCGTTTGCTGGCCAGGGTCGGCGGTGTGCCGATGCTGGGGGTGCTCATTGATATCGGAGCGCTGGTCAGTCTGTTTGCAGGAACGCTGGCGTGCATCACGGCGGCTGCGCGGGTTCTGCTTTTGATGGCTCATCACGGCCTGGCTCATGGTTCGCTGCGTAATACGCATGCCCGTAATCAGACTCCCAGCCGCGCGGTTGTAGTCACTGGCATCGCGGCCGTGGCGCCCGTAGCGGTGCTGGCGGCGCGCGGATCCAGCGGACTCGATGTCTACGGCTGGATGGGCTCGCTAGCAACCTACGGATTCATCGTGGCCTATGCGCTAGTGTGCGTCGCTCTGCCGCGTTACTTGCGCGACCACGGAGCTTCCCGGCGGGGAATGCATGTCATTCCCGCGCTCGCGTGCACTGCCATGCTGCTGGCGCTGGTGGGGAATCTGTATCCGGTGCCCGAAGGACCCTACGGCAAGCTGCCCTACGTTTACCTGCTGCTGTATCTGGCTGCAGGGCTGTTCTGGTTTGCGCTGCGCGGCCGCAGCAAAAGCGCGGAGTAGTCCGGACGCTAAAACTCCTTTCATCAACAGATCGAAAAGGGGAAGGACGCGAGTACGCGTGCCCTTCCCGCGTCATCCCTATGATGAAAGTTTTTTTTGGGGCGAACGCCTCGTCCGCGCCACCTGTGCGCTAAAGATCGCGCCGGACGAAGGCGTCCGCGCTACGTGATTTGAAGAGAATACTAGGGCTGCCCTTCGGTTTCCGGTTGGGCGACGAACAGCAGCACGATTCCTACGACCGCAAACATGCGGAATGCTGCCTCTTGCCCGTTCCACATTTTCGACTGCCACATCAGAAACCATTCGCCGCCGACGCTGAGAAACGCTACCAGCCACATCAGCAGAGCGAGCGTAAGCGCCGCAATGGCGGCGCCCTTGGCCTGATGGAACGCGGCCGCGGTTCCGCGTAGTGCCCGCGCCAACCGCACTCCGCCCCACCAGCACATAAGCATCGTCACAGCTTCCGACGCGATGATGGATATATAGAACACGGTGTGCCAGGCGGACGAGTTCAGCGCGCGCCACATTCCGCGGTTGCCGGGAAAGGTCGAATCCATCATCATCACGTGGCGGACGAACTGATAGTTGGAGTCGTAATCGGTCGTGTTGTTGAACACCACCAACGAGTAGAAAGCTGCCACGGCGAACACCAGCAGAACCTTGGCTGTGCGCAGCGTCATGGTTTCTCCTGTCCTGAGAATGTCTGGAAATACGCAGTGAGCGCTCGAATTGTCACGTCGTCATAGCCTGGATTTGCGGGCATCTGTGCCTGCGGGTTCTTCGTCTTCGGATCTCGGATGTAGCCGCCAAAATATTCCGGTGAAGCTGTGGCCCAGGCGGAAAGCACCAGCCAGGGGTGGCCGGCCTTCAATCCGCCCTGACGTCCCATGTTATGGCAGCGGAAACAATTCTGCTTCGCGATGCCATACCCGGCCTGAACCAACGGCTCTTTCGCCCGCCGACCACGCGGTGCGATAGCCCCCATGACTGATTTCTCGTTGTGGAACTCGATCCTCACCACGCCCCAGGGAATTTGCGCTTCCTCCGTCTGCGAGAGAATCTTGAAGCCCGGCGTGAACTTGGGATGAGAAATCAAGTACGGCCCTATGTCATAGCCATGGCCTTCCGCGTCCTTCGGCCAATGCTCCGATAGCTGACCATCAATCTTGAGCACTAGCAGGGGATGGTGAGCGGTCAGGTAAGACCGCGGGTAGTGGGCTCGGTATTGATCGTCACAAATAGCGACCACCAAGTCCGATGGCGGAGCGCCTAACCGGCGGATGAGTTCTTCCAAAGGCACACCACCGAGTTCAGTGGGGCCCGTAAAGTTTGGGTCGTCCGAGACCGTGTATGCGACTTGCGGCAGCGCCAGCAAGTCATCGCGCGTGATGTAACGAGTCGTTCCTGGTGTCAGACCTGCCAAGTCTCCCGCCACTTCAAGATCGGACGGCGAGACACGGGCCTCGTGCAAGGTGATGCGTACGCCGCCAGGAGTTGCGGTTCTGTGATTCAAGCCGCTGGCTTGTGCAAGAACGACGCCTGGCATCAGCGCCAGCAAAAGGGGTGTAGCCAGCACTTGACTCCAGGATCGTGGCATGGCCCATGTTAGCGCATGGCGAGAGGCGGGCTGCAATCTGTGGCTCGTATGCTAGATTGACTGGCACCCATGGAGATGGCAACCCACATGGCCGGTGAAAGGGAAGCGCGCCTTCTGCAACTTGGCATCGTTCTGCCATCTGTGCCTATCGCCGGCGGCAACTACGTCTCAGCCAAGACTGCCGGCAATATGGTTTATCTCGCTGGCGTGATCTCTACCAACTCTCAGGGTGTGGTCACCGGGACTGTGGGCCTCGATCGCACGATCGAAGACGGTTACACCGCAGCGCGCGCTTGTGCGCTTACGCAATTAGCGGTGCTGCGACGCCATCTCGGTTCACTGGATGCGGTCAAAAATATTGTCAGTCTCACTGGCTACGTGAACGCCATGGCCGGATTTGTAGATTCGCCCAAGGTCATCAATGGCGCGTCCGATTTGCTGATTGAGGTTTTCGGGGAGTGCGGACGGCACGCGCGGGCTGCGGTCGGCGTTTCCGCTTTACCTCGCAATGCGCTGGTCGAAGTGCAGATGACGGTTGAGGTGTAAGCCATGGCTGAACATTCCCTTTCCGCCGAGCCTATTCACTCGCGCTGGAACCGCGCCCTGCCGCCGCGGTTGCGCATCGCGCCCGGCGATACGGTGCATCTGGAGTGCCTCGACGCCAGCGGCGCGCAGGTCCATCCAGGCACGACCGTCGCGGAGTTTGTGGCCATCGACCGCGGACGCATTCACGCGCTCACCGGGCCTATTGTCGTGGAAGGCGCCGACCGAGGCGACGTCTTGCAGATCGACGTCCTTGAAGTGGCGCACAAAGGCTGGGGGTGGTCGAGCGTAATTGCTGGACTAGGCTTTCTAAAAGAACGTTTCACAGAGCCCTATCTCTTCCACTGGCAGTTGGAAGGCCAGGTAAGCCGCTCCCTGGCACCGGCCGTCGTATCGCTGCGGCCGTTCTGCGGAGTTATGGGCGTTGCCCCGGCCGAAGACGGCGAATTTCGCACTCGTCCTCCCGGCGTCTTTGGCGGCAATATGGATGTGCGTGAATTGTGCGCTGGAGCCAAGCTCTACCTGCCGGTGCTGAACCCGGGCGCTCTGTTTTCTGCGGGAGACGCTCATGCCGCGCAGGGCGATGGCGAAGTTTGCATCAACGGCATCGAGTGCCCGGCGGACGTAACGTTGCGTTTCAACCTGCACAAGCGGCAAGCGCTCTCCGCGCCCCTCATAGAATCGGCTGCGCGGTTGCCGGCAGAAGGCGATTCATGGATCGTAGTGGAATCGGGCACGGACGCTATCCGTGCAGCTCGGGCGGCTACATCGCGGATGATCGATCTGCTGGCGGCTCGCTGGGGACTCAGCGAAGTCCACGCCTACCTGCTGTGCAGCGTCGCCATGAATCTACGTTTGAGCCAGGTGGTGAACGAGCCGATGTTCACTGTCAGTGCGGCAATGCCCAAGCAGGTGCTCTCGTCAGGGACGCTTTTCTAAGCCTTTTGTGCCGACATCATGCAAATCAATAATCCCGATACCGTCGCTGAGCTACAAACGCTCATACCGGCGTTACGAAACCGCTCTCGTCAGTAGCGATGTCGAAACCCTTACGCGCCTGTTTTGGGCCTCGCCCCACGTCATGCGTTTCGGTGTAACTGAAAACCTCTACGGCATCGACGAGATCGCGTCTTTCCGGAAAGGTCGCATTCCTGTGAATTTAGAGCGCCGTATTCGGCGGCTCGATATCGTCGCTTTCGGTCGCGACTCCGCGAGCATCACGCTGGAGTTCGAGCGTACGGTCGACGGGCGGAAGGTATTGGGGCGCCAGAGCCAAGTCTGGGTCCGCCTCCCCGAGGGCTGGCGAATCGTCGCCGCCCATGTTTCACTACTTGGCTGAAGCAAGATTGCAGTTACTATCGCCCCGTTTCGCGATGTCCCCTCACGGCAATAAAAATAACTGATCCGCGCGACAAAAATAATCATTTGGGCGGATCGCTTCCCCTTGGCGTACATTCGGTCAAATATTTAGCGTCCGAGGGGCAAGGCTGTACAGGTGTTTCCATTCAGTAGGGTCGTTGCTCCCTGCTACAGCAGAGTATCCGCGCCTTGAGGACCAGCAGCTTCTCTCCCTGCCACGACGCAGGTCAGGTCAGAAAGACAGCGCGTGCGCAGCGGGCAGGCGTTGGATCCGGCCAAGCGTATGTACAGCGTACGGGAGGTGGACAAATGGTGAAAATCAGACTTTCTGCGATTTTGTTCCTGGCTGCATCGTTCGGGCTCGTGTTCGCCGCTGCACCCGCACTGCACGCCCAACAGACGCTCGGCGGCATTACTGGGACGGTCTCGGATCCTACCGGCAGCGTGCTGAACGACACAACCGTGACGCTGCTTAGCGACCAGACTCAGTTGATGCGCAGCCAAAAAACCAGCGCGAACGGAGGCTATACCTTCGTCAACCTGCCCATCGGGACCTATACGCTGACCTTCGCACATGACGGATTCGAGACCCAGAAGATTCCCTCGATCGTGGTGCAGGCGTATCGCACTGCTACGATCAATGCGACGATGCAGATCGGGCAAGTCGGGCAGACCATCACCGTCGAAGAAAGTCCGCTGATGAACGCCGTGGATACGACGAACGGCTACATCCTGGAAAAACAGCAAATCGATGCGATTCCGCTGCCCACTGGTAGCTTCACCGGATTGGCCATTCTTTCCCCCGGCGTGAATGCGGAGCTGCCCGCGGGCACCGGCGCCAATGCCGGTCTGGGCAACCAGCCCGTCTGGGCCAACGGCCAGCGCGATACCAGCAATACCTTTTTGGTGAATGGCGTGGATGCCAGTAATCTGTTCAACGGAAAGACCACCAGCCAGGTAGCGTCCGCCCGCATCGTAAACAACACCGGGATCGGCGGCGCCAGCAGCATCTCCAGCACCACTGCGCAGATCGTGCAAAGCACCGCCTCGCCCTATCTGTCAATCGGCCAATCCATACCCACTCCTGCGCCGGAGATGGTCCAGGAACTGCGTGTCAACACTTCCATGTACGACGCGCAACAAGGTTCGACCAGTGGCGCGCACATCGACATGAGCACAGCCTCTGGCACCAACACTTTGCACGGAAGCCTCTACGGCCGGCGCGCTACGGATTGGCTGAACGCCGCCCCGTTTTTCTTCAATCAGGATCCCAACATTCCAGCGGACAAGAAGGTTCCTGGGCTGCATCGCTACAACGCGGGTGGAACGTTGGGCGGCGCCCTCATCAAAGACAAATTGTTCGGCTTCGTTTCCTATCAGCACACTCATGTGGGAGATGACGAGATCGGCATCTCGCGGCTGGCCGTCCCATTTGGGCTCAACAGCAATAACCGAACCGCGCAAGGGCTGGCGGACATCTCGAACGCGAATTTCGGTACGACGCTTGGCCCGGCTGACATCAGTCCGGTGGCGCTGGCCTTGTTCCAGTACAAGCTGCCCAACGGGCAGTTCATGATTCCTAACGACGACGGGATTCTGCCGACGCAAAACTTCCCCGAAAACGCCGTTGCTCCTGGTACGGCATACTTCATCGCCGATCAAGCGGTGTCCGACATTGACTGGAATGCAAGCTCCAAGGACGCTCTCGCGTTCAAGTACTACTACCAGCACGACCCGAGCGTTGCTCCGTACGCATACTCCAGCATCCCCGGCTTCACGCAGCACTTGGACGCGGGCAGCCAGGTAGCAAGCATCACCAACACGCAGACGGTGACCGCTAACCTGAATCTGGCCGAAACTTTTGGATTCATTCGCGAGAAATTGTTCAGCAGTATCGAACAGCCTTTCTCACCGCAAACGCTGGGGATCAATACTTTTGGCTCACCGTTCTTCCCGGGCATGGCGATCGTGGATATGTTGGGAAACGAGTCGCCGAATAACATCAACGAAGTTGAAAACGCTCCGCTGCTCATCGGCCAGGGAGCCAATTCCCAAGGCGCTTTCACCGGGGTATTTCAAAACCGCTTCATGCCGTCGGCTAATGCCATCTGGATCAAAGGCAGGCACACCGTCACCTTCGGAGGCAGCTTCTCCTACACCCAGCTGACTACCCGGGACCTTAGGACGAATCAGGGCATCGTTGCCTCGGCCGATTTCTCGCAGTTTGTCCAGGGTCTAGTCACGCCCTATACCCCCGATGGCTTCGTCGCCACCAAGTTCCTGCAAGGCAATGCCAATCGTTATTACCGCTCGAAGGAAACGGGGGAATATGTTCAGGACAAGTTCCAGCTTCGACCCAACCTCAGCGTAACAGCAGGGCTGCGATTCGATTGGCACGGCGGCCTCACCGAGAAATACGGCCGCCTCTACAATTTCGATCCGTCGCAGTACTCGTACGACGAAAGCAGCGGCACCATTACCTCGACCGGTTTCATCATCGCCGGCAACAATAAACAATTTCCCTCCAAAGGGGTGAGCGACACTACGCTTACCGGACGCCAGTGGGGCTTCGCTCCTCGCGTTGGCGTTGCCTGGAGCCCGAAGATGTTTAACGACAAAATCGTGGTCCGGGCGGGCTGGGGCATGTACTACGACCGGGGCGAGTTGTTCACGTATCTTTCACCGGGCTTCGCCGCCGGCATCGTGACTGGCGGTCCGTTCGGCGTAAACCAGACGCCGCCCTTTGTGAATGCCCAGGCTTGCACCAGTCAGATAGCGCCCTATCTGGACTTTATTCCCACGTGCGACCCGAACTCTCCCACTGGCGGCTCATTGTCGGCCCCGTGGGGAGCACAACTCGGACCGCCGCCCACCGGCAACCCCGCGGACATCGGCAAATTCCTGCCCGGCCGGAGCGACATCATCAACGGCGCCCAACTCTTTGCCTTCGCCGACTACAATCGGGCCAACAAGCTGCCCTACACCATGAACCAGACGTTCGATATTCAATGGCAGCCGCGGAGGGATCTGGCCATCGACATCGGGTATGTGGGCAACCTCGGCCGTCATGAAGTGGTTCCCATCCCTTTCAATCAGGCACTCATTGCCACGCCGACTCATCCCATCCACGGCCAGCAGTATTCCTACGGCTACACGGTCGTAGATCAGAACTTTAACGGCATACCTCTGCCCAATGGCCAGGGCAACATGCTGGCAACCTACGAGGGCGGCAATATTGACCTGCGTGTTCCCTATGTCGGGTATTCGTCGGAATCCGAGTCCTACACTGCAGCCGGAATCTCGGCTTACCACGCTTTGCAAACGCACGTGGAGAAGCGTCTGAGCCACGGCTTGCAAGTGGGCTTCTCTTACACCTGGTCTCACGCCACCGATGAGCAAAGCGCCATGGGTCTTTTCTACAACGGAAACAATCCGCTGAATCTGCGATCAGGCTACGGCAATTCGGATTTCGACCGTACCCATGTGATGAACTTCAACTACTCCTATCAGATTCCTAACTTTGCCAGGGCATCTTCGCTGGTTGGCAAACTGGCCAATGGCTGGGCGATCCAAGGAATCACGGTGCTCCAGAGCGGCCAGCCCTACAGCATCATCGATTATTCGGGCGCCGTCGGCGGCCTTTACTATGGCACCTCGGACGGGATCATCAACCCGATTGTTCCTCTAGCCCCGGGGTGCACGCCCTCGAAAGCTGTTACTGGCGCAACCGGCGCTTACGGCGAGCCGGCTCTGGACGCGGCATGCTTCACCATACCTCTGCTGCAGCCAGGTGATCTCGGCGGGGCAATTCCGCCCGGTGATCTCTACGAGACGGATTGGACCAACGGCCAGCGCAATATTTTCCGCCAGAGCTGGCAACGAAGGGCTGACATTTCGCTGGTGAAAACGACTCAGTTGACCGAGCGCGTTTCGATGAAATACACGCTGGATGTATTCAACCTGACAAACACGCCCAGCTTCGACATACCCATCGATAACGTGGACCAAAATCTGTTCTTTAACGACTTTGCTCCAGTGGGCCAGCCGGCCGCGCCCACAAGCTGCGATCCCGCTACGAATCAGGGCTTTTATTCCTGTCCCACCGTCAGCGGCGCATTCGGCCAAATCAATAAGACGATTGGCAGCCCACGCCAGATTCAGATGTCCTTGCGGTTCCAGTTCTAGCGCGCGCAAACGAGAGCGGCGGCCGGTACGGCCGCCGTTTTTGTTTCTTCTGATTCACGTAGGCCCGGACGCCTCATCCGGACGTGAGCTTTAGCTCGCTGCGGCAGGCGGACCGGGCGTCCGCGCTTACGTTCGACGGGAGCCTGCGATGACTTCCAGCAGCTCCACCGGCGCAACATCGAAACCCCGCTGCAGTTCGGCTGCCGATGAGAAGATCTTGCCTGCCACATGTCGCGCGGGAAACTTAAAACTCAGCTCCGGCTCCGCAAAAGGATAAGGACTGAGCACGAAGTGGCGTGGCCCTGCCGTCCGCACCTCGACGCGGCAGTAGCCTCCGTCGCGCAACGGCAAGGGATGCAGCAGATGAGCTGGCTCGCGATAATCCACGCAGGTTAGAAGAGACAGATTGTCGGTTGCCTGCAGCAGTCGAAAGTGGTCGAGAATGGCCGCCTCGCCTGCCTGTTGCGCCGTGAATTGTGAATCGCTCGCAATCTGCCCGCGCAGCGATTGCTGAAAACTTTTCTGCTGGTCGAGAAACTGATCGAGCAGCGGCAATTCTTCGGCCGCAATAGTTGAACGGTCCGCATGATCTGTAAGGAGGCTGTGTGTGTGCATGGAGATGAGAACGGCCGCGTAGGCGTCTTCCGCGGCGATCAGGCGCACCGCCCGATCCCGCACCGCAAGATAGTCCGCGAGATCGATCTCCTCGAACGCCGAATACTTTCCTACCAGTTCGATCGAGAAAGCACTCGGCTTGCCCTGGCGCGTAATCTGCGGGGCGGCGTCGCGCGCGGTCCAACCGTCGTCGTGGCGCGCGATCCCTTTCAAAACATTTTCTCGAGGCTCCGGTGGCAGGAAGTGCTCGTTACCCCAACGCTCGGCGAACGCCCCCGCCAGCCGCGCATGGTCGGGATGCGTCACCAGCCACCACCCGGTGTCAGTCTCCAGTCGCAGCATCCTCTAATTTTCCTTTACTCGCAGTATTTCCTCAAAAGGTCTTGAAGGGGGCGCGGCTTCAGCCGTGCGATCAAGAGCGGATGCTTTTGCGCTTTAGCGCCCGGGGTATGCCATGGCGCGCTCCTACACTCGTTCACGAAAAATACAAACGCAGCCAGAGCTCGGCCTTTCACTCCACCTCCGGCAGTCTTGCCGATTCGTGCCAACGATGCAGGAAATACCATTCCAGAAACATGATCGCAAAAAAAAAGCTGAACCCTAGCACCGTAGCCGCCAGCACCAAGGCAAACAGATAATCAGTCTGCAACTGGGACGATGCATAAAGAATGGAGTAGCCCAGCCCGCCTTCTCCCACGCGGCTCGACCCCGCATAGAGTTCGCCCGTAATCGCGCCAATCACCGCTATCCCGCTGGCTATGCGAACTCCCACGAACAGCGAAGGCACTGCGTGCGGCAAGCGCAACTTGAAAAGCAATTGCGCGCGAGAAGCATTGTGCATCAGGAAAAGATGCACCAGATTCTCCTCCACGCTGATCAGACCCTGGGTTGTATTCGCAATGACCGGGGCCAGTGAAATGATGAACGCAATCAGCGTCACCGATGCCGTACCCGCGCCCACCCACATGAGGATCAGCGGTGCAATGGCAACGATGGGCACAGTCTGCAGCAGAATCGTATAGGGATAAAGCATTCGCCGAACCCAGCGCGACTGCGCGAAAAGCAATGCGATGATGACTCCGGCGACGATGCTCGCCACCAGGCCGCCGCCGGCTTCCACAGCGGTAAGGCAGGTTGCGTTCAGCAGCGAAGGAAAACGAACGGCGGATGAGCGAGCTACCGCCCACGGCGACGGCAGCATATACGGCGGCACCCGGAAAACCCACAAAATAATCTGCCAAAGGACTAACAACGCCGAGAAAACCAGCGCAGCGTTGGCCCCCGTGATGAGCCGTTGTTTCATCGCGGCTGCGCCTCCCGCAAGCTGTGCGACACGAGTCCCACCAGCGACTCGAATTCCTGGGTCTCGCGCAGCAATGCCGTGCGCGGGAAAGGCAGCGGCACCGGGATGGCAGCGTGAATCCTGCCGGGATTCGGCGCCAGAACTATGATTCGTGTAGACAAGAAAACCGCCTCCGAGACGGAATGCGTGACGAAGACCGCTGTCCAATTCTGCTCGTCGCGCAGGCGCAGCAACTCTTCATTCAGGCGATCGCGCGTCATTTCGTCCAGCGCCGCGAACGGTTCGTCCATCAACAGGAGCCGCGGATTGGTAGCCAGCGCCCGCGCGATGGACACGCGCATCTTCATGCCGCCCGAAAGCTCGCGAGGATAGGAACTCGCGGCCTGCGCCAGCCCGACAAGATTCAGCAGAGCCTCTGTCTTGGCTTTGCGGCTAGAGCCGTTTACCCCCTCCAATTCAAGCCCCAGCCCTACATTCTGTAGCACGGTGCGCCAGGGAAGCAGGGTCGCATCTTGAAAAATGTATGAGACCGTCCTTCGCGCATCCTTGGGCGCCATGCCATCTACTCGGATGTTTCCACTGCTCGGTGCCGTCAGCCCCGCGATCAACTTCAGCACCGTTGACTTCCCACAACCCGAGGCGCCAATGAGCGTTACGAATTCGCCTTTGGCGACGCTCAGGCTCACTGCGTCCAGAACCATGCGCCCCATATAGCTCTTGGTAATGAAGGAGAACTCGACCTGCGGCGCAATGGGGAAGTCCGTCATTGAGTTTCCTCGACAACAGGCAGGTAAATCGCGGAAGCATATTGAGACGAGTGATGCACAATCTGGGTAGACTGCCGCCAATCCCACGAGGAAGCCCGGCACGAGGGAACGCCGCTGCCCGGATTGCGGTCGTACAGCGGAAAGGCGCTGCTGGCTACTTCCAGGCGAATCCTGTCGCCTGCATCAAAGCGGCATGAGGTGGGTTCGAGGGCAAACTCCCACGAGTGAATGTTGTCGGCGCTGTATCCAGTCTCACGAAAAAGCCAGCTTGACCGCGCAATGCCCATGCAGATGAACTCCGCGGCCCCGTTTGGCCGCACGCGTACCAGCTTGGCGGTGAAATCCGTATGAGCGGAAGAAGTGGCGCAATGCAGCGCTAGCCGCGGAATGCCGAATATCCGCAGAGGCTGCGCCAGCGACTCGGTCGTATATATAAGGAGATTGTTCCCCAACTCCAGCGCCGCTTGGTCAAATTGCCCGGCGGACGCCGCCGCTCCTCCCGGCGCCAGCACCGGCACTTCCGGGTCACAGACGAAGATGTCGCAAGGTTCATCGAACGAGGGCCGAGTCGCCGAGAGGGTGCCATCTCCCTTGCGCGAATTCGCTCTCCCCGAGCTGTGGAGAAACAGAATGTGGTCAGCTGCTGTAGGAAACGTCTCCGCCTCACGCCATCGGTTCTCTCCCAGCACAAAGTGGCGGATGCGCGGTTCTTCGGCAAACTCGCCGGAGTCCTTCAGCCAGTGGTTGAACCATCGCAGCAGAATCGCGTCGGTATCGAGCAATGCTTCCGGTCCGAAGTCTGCCGCCCCGATTCTGTCTCCCCAGGGGATATGCAACCACGGTCCGGCAAGAAGATATTGATGTTCGCGCGCGAACGCGCTGCCGGCGCAGTGGGAAAGCTTCAGGAATCCGTCGACGCTGCCGTGAAGATAAGTATCATACCAACCGGAAACATGCAGCGCTGGAACCTGAATTCGAGCAAGAGATCGGCTGACGTCAAGCGCCGCCCAGTATTCGCCGGGCTGGTCGTGATCGAACCAATCCAGCACGTACTCGGACAGGCCAAGGCCATGCAGCGCGGGATGTGCGCGAAAAGGCAGCACCGCAGTCTGCGCTGCCAGGTTCGCCCACGCGTGTTCCAGACGGTTACTTGCCTCGCTCAGCCGGTTGCGCCGCGCATCCGCTTTCAGCGTCTGCAGCCCCCAACCCAGGCTGGACGCCAGGCGCAGCGCGCCGTTGTGGTAGAACCAGCCGTGGTAGAGATCAAAAGCCGTCATGCCCGGCGCGATACAAACCAGGCCCTCCGGCTGCTCCGCCGCGGCCAGCAGCTGCGTCATTCCCTGGTATGAGAAGCCATACATGCCGATGCGGCCATTCGATTCCCCGCGAGTTCGCAGCCACGCGATGGTCTCTGCCCCGTCGCGGCGCTCGTTGCGAAAGGGATAGAAGTCGCCTTCCGAATCGCCGCGCCCGCGCACATCTTGAACGACCACGTTGTATCCCTGCCGCGCGAGCCACACGGGATGGGCATATACCACCGCGGAAGCGATCTCGCGCCCGTAAGGCTGACGCATCAGCAGTGTGGGGTGCGGCCCGGGTTCGGGCGGATAGTAGTGGTCCGAAACCAGTTCCACTCCGTCGGACATGCGGCAACGCACGCCGCGTTCCAGGCGAACGCCATTGCCACAATCGACTGAGCGGTCTTCACTCATGGCTGGCGCTGATCCGGATAATGGAACATCACTTCCAACGCCGCAGCCAGCCGCGTGGCGGCTTCTTCCAGCCAGCGCGCGCCCTTTTCCGCCGTCGCTGGCCGAGGATCGCCCATCACGCCGCTCTCGGCTATGTCTCGCGTGAGCCAGGCGAAGGTTGCAGGAGCATTCTCAGGCCGCAGCAAGTTTGGCTTGGACGCGTCCGCAATGTAATTGGCGGTGTAGGCCGAGCGGTCCACCAACTCCGGAACCGAAGCCAATAGCAGCGATGTCTCTGTCTCGCCGGCGTGGAATCCGTAAGCTTTCTCCTGCGGGGACAGTCCCTCAAACGCGATGCCGCCAGTGCCATGCAAAGCAAACGTCCGCAGGCCGAATTCCGCGCGCAGATCGCGAGCCATTACGTCGATCAGGGCGCCATTGCCGCCATGTGTGTTATAAAGCACCACTTTCTTGAAACCCGCGCCAGATAAGCTGGACCCAAGATCGCGCAGCACCGCCATGAATGTGGACGCGCTCACCGAAAGCGTACCTGGAAATCCCAGATGCTCGTTGCTCTTGCCGTAGTGCACCGGCGGCAACGCATAGACGGGCAAGCCGGCCGGCAGTTTTTCCAGCGCCCGGCCGAGCAGCAGATTATTGATCAGCGTGTCCGTGGCAAGCGGCAAATGATGGCCGTGTTGTTCGATGGCCGCAGTCGGTAAGATAAGTAGAGTCGTTGCCCGCGGCAGCGCGTCCACCTGCTTCCAGTTGAGGTACGCGAAGTTGCGCGCGTCAGGAATCCAGGTCTTCATCGCTTGGCCGTTCCCGTAGCAGTCGCTTCCGGCTCGAACGTAATCATCTTGCCTGGATTGAGCAATCCCTTCGGGTCATAGCGGAGCTTGGCGAGCAGTTGCACATGGTCGGAACGGTAGCGTCCTCCGCCCTCCACATTGTTCACATGCGGATTGGCCACAAACACACCGATCTCCCGGCAGTAATCGATCATCTCGTTCAACCGTGCCTGACTGCGGTAATAGACCAAGGGAATGGCTCCTGGGACGATTTGCCCGCTTGCACTCTTCATGAACTCCATGTGAAAAAGGATTTCGTGATGAAATCGCTCCTTCAGCCGCCGCATCTGCTCGCGCACCGTCGCCGGATCGAAGCCACATTGCAGATAGGTGTAAGCCTCGTCGGTTCTCATCGCCCACAGCGTGGTGTGATTCCAGGTGTAGTCGGAGAGTAATGGAATCGTACGCAGCCCCAAGTACGCACTGGAATAGCTCACCTCTCCCCCGGCTTGCCGCGAAGCAGTCTCGAGCTCCGCAAGTTGAGATGACGCAATCAAGAAAAAGATCAGAGCCTTGCCCTCCGGCGCGTATTGCTTCACGGGAGTAAAGAACGATGGAATCGGCCACTCAAAGGTCGTGACCAGGCGCTTTGTCCACTGTGAGTCGCAGGCGATGCGCTCGCTGAAATCGAAAGCCAGGTCGAAGCTGTCAAAAGCTACAACGCACTGAGACCACTCCACCGCGGGCGCCAGCGCCAGCCAAATGCGCGTGATAATGCCATTGGTTCCCCAGGCATGCAGAATTTCGTGGACCGCTTCGCCCTCGTGCACTACCACGCGCGGCTCGGCTTCCATGGTCACGACTTCGAAGGCGCGAACCGTATTGAAGTCGCGCAGATTGCCGTGGGCCACCGAGCCGATCCCTCCGGAGCCGCCGCCCAAGAATCCTCCCACCGAGGCTTTGACGATGGTCGAGGGATAACAGCGCAGTTCCCATCCCACTTTGCGCGCTTCGTTTTCCAGCACTCCCAGCCGCACGCCCGGCTGGCAGACCACCACGCCTTCCGGTTGAATCGTTTCGATCTTGTCCATGCCCGAGAGATCGAGCACCACCCCGCCGTGCAGCGGAACCGCCTGTCCATAGTTGCCTGTTCCCGCGCCACGCGTGGTCACGGGAAGATCGTGAGCATGGCAGTAGCGCAACACGCTCTGGATCTCCGGCACGGTCAAGGGCTGCACCACCAAATCGCCCACCTTGCCGTCCAGTTGCTTACGGAGCACGGGGGAATACCAGTAGAAGTCGCGCGATAGCCGCTCCACTACCTGGGGATGCGTGAGAACGTGCGAGTCCGGTCCGAGCAGTGAAGCAATCGCGATGGCGTGACTCGAGTCCATGAAGTTGGCTTTCTAGCTATGGCTTGTGGCTCTTGCGTGTACCCCAGGCCCGAAAGGCTTTCTGCATATTCGGATGCGTGAATAGTGTGTTACAAAGCTCGCGCAGCACCGGACCGACAACCACGCACTGCATGTCTGCCCGACTGGCCACTTTCTTGGCCGGAATATGGATCTGCAAGCAGTGTCGGCTGGCATCGGCGATAGTCGCGCCAAAGACCAGTCGATCCAGCCTCGCCCACAGCGCATTGGCCATGCACATGGGGCAAGGCTCACAAGTGGAGTACATCGTGTATCCCGCCAGCGAGGCGCGCTTCAGCTTCTTACACGCCAGGCGCACGGTGCGGACTTCGGCATGAGAAGAAGGGTCGCTTTCCCGAGTCACTGTGTTCGTGGCCCGCATCAGCCGCTCGCCGCTCCGAGTATTCACAATCAGCGCACCGAAGGGGACCGGCCGCGAGGTTTCCAGCGTCCGCGCGGTAAATCGAACCAGCTCGCGCATACGCTCCAGATCAAGCGCAGTCACACTACCGCGGCGGGGCGGAGCTATGCCCATGCGGCAATCTAGCACGCTGACCGAAGCCGACGGCAATCGGAAAATGTTTTCCCTCCCATCAATTTAATTTTTAGGTGGCGATCGAAAGCGGTTGCTCCGGGCCGTGCTAACCTGCTTCGCTGGTACTGCATCCTCAATGAAAAAGGGCCCCCTTTCGGCCGCTATTTGCCTGCTCACGCTGCTGGCGTTGTTCGGCGCCGCCTGCCACCGCGGTGGCTCTGGCAAGACGGGCCTGACCAAAATCATGCTGCAGGCCGACTGGTATCCACAGCCCGAGCATGGCGGCTTCTACACGGCCCTGGTGAAGGGCTATTACAAAGATGAGGGCCTCGACGTCACCATCCAGCCCGGCGGACCGTACTTGGCCCTGGAGCAGCAAGTGGCCGTCGGCGCGGCACAGTTTGGTCTGGGATCCTCAGATCGAACGCTGGAGGCGGTCGCCAACGGCCAGCCGCTGGTAGCCGTTGCCGCCACCATGCAGCACGACCCGCAGGGCATCATGCTGCACAAAGACTCGCCGGTTCACTCCTTCGCCGATCTCAACGGCCACACCATCGCCGTCAAGCCCGGCTACACCTGGTTCGCATATCTGGTGAAGCGATATGAGTTGAACAATATCCACGAGATTCCGGCCACCATGAGCGTGGCCAACTTCATCGCCGATCCGCAGTACATACAACAGGCATTCGCCACCTCGGAGCCGTTCTTCGCGCACCAGGCCGGCGTTGAGACCCGCATCCTGCTCATTAGCGATGCGGGTTACAACCCCTATCGCGTCATGTTTACCACCCGCGATTTTCTCCAGCAGCATCCAGAGATTGTGGCCAAGTTCGTGCGCGCCTCGCTCAAGGGATGGCGAGAGTACCTGAAAGATCCGGCGGCGGCCCATGCCGCCATTGCGGAACTGAACCCCGCGCTAAACGCCGAGTGGATGCAGTTCACCTGGCAAGCCCTTCGCGACGGCCACTTCGTCGCCGGTGACGATCCCAGCGGAGCGCAGCTCGGACAGATGACCGCCGAACGCTGGGCCAGCATGTATCAGCAGCTTTTTGACTTGAAGGTGATTGAGAAGAAGTTCGATCCGGGGGTGGCGTATACGCTGCAGTTTGCAGACCGCTCGGCCCCAAACTGAAAACTCAAAAGCAGAGAATCACTCCTCCCCAATATCCTCGTTCCACACTTCAGGATTCGCCCGAATATACTCCGCCATCATCGACGCGCACTCCTCGGAATCCAGGTCGATGACCTGCACGCCGAGCGAGCGCAGCCATTCCACTCCGCCCTGGAAGTTGCGGCTCTCGCCGACTACCAGCGTGCCGAAGCCGAACTGCCGCACCAGGCCGCTGCAATACCAGCAGGGCGCGAGTGTCGTCACCATGGCGAGCTTGCGATAGCTGCGCTGGCGTCCGGCGTTGCGGAAGGCGTCGGTTTCGCCGTGCATCGAGGGGTCTCCGTTCTGCACGCGGCGGTTGTGGCCGGAGCCAATCAGCTTGCCGCTGGCATCGAAAATCGCCGCCCCAATCGGAAGGCCGCCTTCCGCCAGTCCCGTACGGGCTTCGGCCAGGGCTACCGCTAGCATCGCCGCGTAATCCTGTGCAGAATTCATCCCTCCTTATATATATGTTGGAGCCGCCCTCTGACCAGTGTCGCGAAGCCTGCCTAACGTTTAGAATGCCGCATTCAGCTTTTGGCAAAGGAGCCGAGGTGAACCGAGCGACTCGCTGCAGTCTTATTCTTATCTTCTTAGTGAATGCTCTTCTGGCAGGGGCGCAGGCCAAAGGAACTCCGGACCAGCGAACCAGCCGCTATATGGAAACGGTACGGCGGCAGCCCCTATTGCTATTGGCGTTCCTGCGCGACATGCCCAAAGGCGGAGACCTGCACAATCACCTGGGCGGGGACATCTACGCCGAGGATCTGATCGACTTCGCGTCGCAGGATGGCCTTTGTGTGGACCGCGCGAGTCTCACTTTGCACGCCGCGCCCTGCGATGCTTCGTGCGATCCGTCGGCCGCCAATCCTGCCGTGCAATGCAGCTATCGAAATCCGGCGTTCTACAACGCGCTGATCGACGCTTGGTCCATGCGCAACTGGGAGCGCGGCCACGAATCCGGCCACGACCATTTCTTCGCCACTTTCGACAAATTCGGGCTCACTACTTCGGCTCACGTGGGCGAGTCCCTGGCGCATGCGGTAGAGCGGGCGGCCGCGGATCATCTGCAGTATGTCGAGGTCATGCACAACGGGGATGACCTGCAAGCGGCGGGTTTGGGAGCAAAGCTCGGCTGGGATCAGAACTTCCCGGAAATGCGGGAAAAACTTCTGGCCGGCGGGCTCAAGGATGTCATCGCGGCCACCCGCGCCAAGCTCGATCAGGACGAAAGCGTCGAGCGTAAGATGCTCGCCTGCGGGACTGCCAAGGCTTTGCCCGGATGCGAAGTTACTGTTCGATATCTTTACTTGGTGTTGCGCGGACTGCCTCGGGAATCGGTGTTTGCGCAAATCCTGCTGGGCTTCGAGTTGGCGTCGACCGATCCTCGCTTTGTAGGATTGAATCTGGTCATGCCGGAGGATTGGTATGTGCCCATGCGCGACTTCGATCTTCATATGAAGATAATCGATTATCTGCACGGCTTGTATCCCAAGGTGCACATCAGCTTGCATGCGGGAGAGTTGGCCGCGGGACTAGTGCCGCCGGAAGGATTGACCTTTCACATCCGTGAGTCCATCGAAGTTGGACATGCTGAGCGCATCGGACATGGGGTCGATGTGATGAATGAAAACAATCCACTCGGCTTGTTGCGCGAAATGGCAAAGCGCAATGTGCTGGTGGAAATCTGCCTGACCTCGAACGATACAATCCTCGGCGTGAAGGGTGATCAGCATCCTTTCCCAATTTACCGGCGCTACAAAGTTCCTGTGGCTCTGGCGACGGACGATGAGGGCGTCTCGCGCAACGACCTGACTCATGAATATGTGCGGGCGGTGGAAACCTACGGTTTGTCTTATGACGATTTGAAGCAGATGGCACGGCAGAGCCTGGAACACAGCTTTTTGCCGGGTGCGAGCCTCTGGTCTGACGTGGCCAAGGTCCGCGCCGTAAATGCCTGCGAGGTTGACTTCGCGCGTTCTCTGGAGCCGTCGCATTTCTGCCAGAAGTTTTTGTCTGAGAACGAGCGGGCGCGGGTGCAGTGGAAGCTGGAAGCGGAACTGGCTGCATTTGAGAAGAAGTTTTAGAGGAAGACGGTTCGTATCAGGGCACCGGCTTGAGAAGTGCCGCCGGCGAGCAGGTCCTACGAAAACGCGCCCATCGGGCGCAACCGCCAACAGCGGCATTTCGGCGTCGCGCCGAAACGGCGCGGAGCTACGTTGTCCCGGCGCTCGACGGCACGCCATGAAGGCCTGCCCTGATACGAATGAACGAACGTCCAACTCAGAACACCAGGGGTTTAACAAAATGACCGACGATTTCATCCAAGCCGAATCCGCCTCTACATTCGTGCTGTCGCAAACCACGCTGCGGCCGCGCATCGCGCTGGTGCTGGGCTCCGGGCTTGGAGGCTTTGCCGACGAACTCTCGGAATCGTCCAAGATTCCCTATGCCAGCATTCCATCGTTTCCGCAGTCTACCGCCATCGGGCATGCGGGGCAGTTGGTCATTGGCAAGTCGGGAGGCATTCCCGTGGCCGCCATGCAGGGTCGCGTGCATCTTTACGAAGGCTATTCTGCCAGGGAGGTGGTCTTCCCGATCCGGGTGTTCGCGCGCATGGGCATCCGCGCGGTGATCCTGACTAACGCCGCCGGCGGCATCAATCGCGAATACAAACAGGGCGCTCTGGTGGCGATCACCGACCATATCAATCTGCAAGGGCACAATCCGCTGGTTGGACCCAACGATGAACGCTTTGGTCTGCGATTTCCAGACATGACGCAAGCCTACTGGAAGCCTTACCGCGACTTGGCTTTCGACGCGGCGCGCAAGCTCGGCAAACCGCTCCATGAGGGCGTTTACGCCGGCCTGCTCGGCCCCAGCTATGAGACCCCGGCGGAAATTCGCTATCTGCGCAACATCGGAGCCGATCTGGTGGGTATGTCGACGGTGTTGGAAGTCATCGCGGCGCGCCACCTGGGACTCAAGGTCCTGGCCATCTCATGCGTAACCAACATGGCCGCCGGAATCCTCGATCAGATTATCCATCATCAGGAAGTGCTTGATACCGGCGAGAGGGTGCGGGGAGATTTCGTTGCATTGTTGCGAGCGGCGCTGGCGGAAATTGCGAAGGACGTAGAGTAACAGGGTGCGATGGAGCGACGGGCGTCCCCGCCCGTCAGACCACGGACCTGTGGCCCTGACTGGCGAGGACGCCCGTCGTACCACTGAGCTTATTTCGCCCGCCCAATGAACAGTGGCACCGGCGGATGAATGCCATAACTGGCGGCGAAGCTGCTCTGATTCACTGCCGCTGCCAACCGGCCCCGCGAGTCGATGTACAGCAGCGGTTTTTTCAGCGGCACGGCAGAGAAAGTCTTGACAAAGGGAAGATCCAACTCGCGGCTGCCGAGTTTGACGTGAACCATCTGACCGCGAGCGTATCCCAACTGCAAAAAGTCGTCGGCCGCCACGTTAGTAACTAAATTGCCGAATGGTCCATCGGTGGCGATCACTTCGCCGCTGAGTCCGCGCTCATCGAGTTTTGCGGCCGCGAAGTCTAGGCGGACTAACTTGCTCGCGTCCATCTCCGGACCGGCCTGCGTCCAGTCATCACCGCGTGCCAGGTGCGCCCCGGCGGGAGAAAAAATGTCCCGCCCGTGAAAGGTCGAAGAGAGCGCCGCGCCGATCATCCAGGCAGGGTTGCTGATCTCCCGAACTCCTTCCACTCCGTCGCGGTCTGCGACCAGCGTGATCAAGCCGTTGTCGGGAACCACGAAGTATTGGCCGCGCTTGGTTTTCACGATGATGGCCTTGCGGGCGCTGCCCACGGTGGGGTCCACTACCCCCACGAATACCGTGCCCGCGGGATAGTACGGGGCAGCCCCATAAAAAAATCGCGCGCCGTCCAGAATTGAGAAGGGCGTCACCTGATGCGTCAGGTCGACCACGCGCAAATCCGGATCGACCGAATACATGACGCCCTTGCAGATGCTCACTGAGTCATCCACGATGCCGAAATCGGTCATGAAGACAACCGTGGGAGGATATTTCGGGCCCGTCGACTGCGCAGCCCCGTGTTCAAAAGAAAACGCGATGAGCAGCAGAGCGGCCAAGAACCTAAGCATTGGCTTGGCAAAAGAAGAAGTACGAGGCATAGACGTGTAGGATAACCAGTCTCCCCTGATCTAAAAAGAACGATTTCCAATCAGACGGCTACTTACTTGGCGCCGGTGACGGAGCGCTCGCCGCCGGAACACTGTCCAGCCAGGCGGTGTACCAGAGATCCAAAAGCATTTGTGAGCCAGCGGCCAGCCTGCCGGTGGTGAAACTGAAAGCCTCTGCCGAGCCTTTTCCGTCGAAGCCGCCGTCTTTCTCCAGTTGGTAGACGTTCTCAACCAAACCGTTCGACTGCTTCAAATAATCCATGTATTGCTTGAACGGATCGCTCAAACGCGTGGGCGCGTGCACCAGAGCCGGCGAAGTCCTTGGGAGTGATGTTCGCCGCCACGTAAGTGCTCTCAAACTGCCAGTGGATGGTGTGCTGCGTGGAGTAGCCCTTGGGATTCGGACCAACCCATCCGTTGTATTGAATGGAAGTGTGCAAGGGCTGCGAGCCATCGGCCACGTAGTGTCCGAGCCACCCGGCGTAGAACACGATTGCCTGTTGCACCGGACCGGTCGGCTTGTGCGCCTCCCGCAAAATCCGATACTCCCGAAACGCAGCCTTGAGGCGTCCGAACACCTCCATGGTTATGTACGGTTGCAGACCAACGTGCTCGGGCAGGTAGTCATCGGGATGGTCGGTGACGGCGGCTCGCTTCTCGTAAAGCATGCGGTAGAACTGGTAGCGGTCCCGAGGCAGCGGATCGAGCCAGGATATTCTCTCCAGGTCGATGAAGTGGTCGGGCTCCTGCGAATACTTGAGAGCTGCCTCGGCGGGATTGCGCCACCGATCGGGCTCCGGGCCGAGGTAAGCAAGCTCGGCAACAGCGCGCCGAAAGAAGCGAGGCATGTCGGGAGGAGTCGCACGGGCCGCGACGGAATTGATCCAAGTGTGCCCTTCGTTGCCCCAGCCGAATGCGGCTGGGGCAGGAAGGATTAGAGCGGTAACGAGCGCGGCGGCGATAAATTGGCCGAATGTGAGCCGTCGCGCTGTCATCAAGATCGAACTGCTCTGACTCCCTTTTTCGTCGCCTCTAGAAAACCAGCTTGGCGCCGAATTGCAACTGCCGCGCGCCGTACAGCGCCCCAGAGGTTGTCGATACGCTCCCGAAGCTGGAAGAAGGCACCAGACAGCCATTGGTGTGGCCTGCGCATGAACCGACGCCCGGCCCGGAATAGTTGAAGGCAGTCGTATTCACCGCCGTCACGATCGTGCTGTTGAATAGGTTAAACGCATCGGCGACGAGGTCGAAGTGAACCCGTTCGCCGAAGGCAAATCCCCGGCCCACGCGGAAGTCAACGGTGGTGAAATTGGGCAGATTGTAGGGATTGCGCGCCAGCCAGGAAGCCCGGCCTCCAGTAGGTCCAGCGAAGGTGCTGACCTCGGCGCCGGTCATACCGCCGTCGCCCGGAAGTGCGGATCCCAAGATCGAGGTACCAATGTTTGCGTTGTACGGCTGACCGGTCGCGGAGGTGATGATGCCGGATAAGGACCAGTCACTCGCCAGTTGCCGGGCGAACTTGTTCGACATACTCTTGCCGAAACTGGGCTGCCAAACCACATTGCCGACAAAACGATGCCGTTGGTCCAAGTCGGAATAGGAATAGTCGCGCCCCAAGTTATAGGGGTCGAGCACACCATCGGTACCAAAGAAAGTGCCGTTGGTCCCGGCGGTTTGGCCATTGTCCAAGGCCTTGCTGAAGGTGTAATTGAACAGCAGTTCAACCCCGTGGCTGAACGGCTTACGGAGAGAAAGCACCAATCCGTTGTACCAGGAGTTGATCACGCTGGCTTGGTTGAGGATGAGGCCGGTGTTGGGATCGATACGCTGGGTGTAGAAGGGCACGCTCGCGGTCAAAGCTGTGGCGCCGCTGGAGGTCAGCACGTCGTAACTTCGGGTTGTGGTGGCGGGCGCAACGTTCGAATCGTAGCTCGCTGGCAGGTGCAGGCCGCGCGTCAGGAGGTACGTTGCAGCTACCGTCATGCGTCCCGGGAGTTGCTGCTCGATGCTCACTTGGCCCTCATGCGCGGCCGGGTTAACGAAATTCGGGTTCATGCCGTGGACTGCTGCCGAATTCGCTGGCAACGTGCCCCCGGGTATGCCGACCGTGGGTGTGAGCGCACCTGAGAAGGGCGCGGCCACTGGGGGGCCGGGCGGAATAAAGAATACGTTTGGAAAGGTGGGGGCGCAGGTCTTGATTCCACTCGGTCCGCAGCCGCTAAAGGTCTGCTGGAATACGCCATTTTCCACTCGCAGCGCGTAGTAGGTGCTGTTGGAAGTCTTCCCGTAGAAGATTCCATAGCCGGCGCGCACCACCGTGTTCTTGCCTACTTGCCAGGCGGCGCCCAGGCGGGGAGCAAAATTGTTCTTGTCGATGTTGAGCGTCGATGTGTACAGAGCGAGCAGCGGCGTCGCTGTATTCGGTTTGGCAGGAGCGGGAACATGCTGCAGGTCGTACCGAACGCCCAAATTCAAAGTGAGGCTGGGCCGAACCTTCCAGGTATCTTCGAAGTAGGCACCGAAGTCGTTGTTGTAAAAATCATCTTTCCCGGTGTGAGTGATCGGATCGTTCACTTGAGTGAATGAGGCGTAGTGCATTCCCGTCAGGCCGTCGCCTACGTCGGCTCCGAACACATCGGCCACCCAGCGGCAGAAAGTTGCGTTAGCCCCGGCAGCGCACCCGCTGAAGGCGGTGGTGCCGTTGTAGCTGTAGTTCCCGTCACCCTGAAAGAGGTTGACTAGCAACTCATGGATCAGGTTGACGTCCACGCCCATCTTGAAGGAGTGCGCGCCCTTAGCAATCGAAAAGTTGTCAGAGATTTGGATGCGGTGCTCATCGGGAAAGGCGGGGCGGGGAAGAGCCGAGGTTTCGCCGTAGGATGCGAGGTTCAGCAGGGAAACCGATGGCCCCGGCGAGTTGGTGGTGTCAAACTCGAAGTCGCGTCCCCATTGAAAGCGAAGATCATTGACCTTGTTGCTGGAGAAATTCGAGGTCCAATTGGCGATGAAGAAGCGTTCATGCGTGCCGCCGTTTCCGTTCTGCGTGACGCCGCCGTTGTTAATCGTGGGAGAGGTGTTGTAGCCGTTCGGTTCCTGCCAATTCTGAAAATTGAACACCGCGGACAAGTGGTTGGCATTGTTCAACTGATAGTCCAACTTGCCAAGATAAACATCCTGCTTCAAGTTACGAGCAAAAGCGCCCAGCAGTCCGGTGGTGACGAATTGCTTTGCGCTGGAACACTGGGACGAGGTCACCGCCGCAGGACAGACAAACGTAGAAGCATTGATGGTTGAGGGGGGAGTGGTCGAGGTATACAGAATCGGATTTACTTTCCGGAAACCGTCATAGGTGCCAAAGAAGAAAAGCTTGTCCTTGATGATGGGGCCGCCCGCGCTGCCACCGAACTGATTCTGCTGGTGTACCGTCTGGGTTTTGATCCCTTGAGATGCTGAGTGCGGATCCAGGGCGTTCAGATCGGGATAGCGCAGGTTGTAGAACAGGTCGCCGTGCAAGCGGTTGGTGCCGGATTTAGTCACCGCATTCACCACTCCGCCGGCCGCCTGTCCATATTCCGCGCTGTAATTGCTGGAGGAAACCTGGAACTCTCGAATCGAATCCGCGCTATAGACGTAGGCCACGATAATCGCGCGTCCGCGCGCTTCCGAAAAGAACGCCTGGGTATTGTTGGCGCCGTCCACAGAGTTCCCATTGTAGAGGCCCGAAATTCCCCGGAAGCTGCTCAAGCCGCTGGTCCCATCGGTGGTCACGGCCGGAGTGAGCAGCACAAAGTTCTCCCAGCGCCGGGCGGCGATGGGCAAGCCTTCCACCATCCTGCGGGTCACGGTTTGAGAGTGGTCGCTCTTCTGCGTCTCCAGAAGCGGAGCTTCCTCGGTTACGGTTATGGTGGATTGCTCGATCTGCACAGGCAAACGGATGTCGACTGTCAACCGGCTGCCAACATGAACCAGGACGTTCTTCTCAACCACAGTCGAGAACCCGGCCTTGCTGGCTGTAACCTCATAGTTTCCCGGCTGAAGGTAGGGGTCGGCGTAGATTCCCACCTCGTTGGTGGGGAAAACAGATTCCGCGCCCGTTTCCGTGTTTCGGACCGTAACGTTTACGCCCACGATCGCACTCCCGGTGGGGTCGGTCACGGTTCCGGTGATGGATCCTGTGGCGATCTGCGCGACGGTGATCTCTGTTAAGGAGACCATCAGACTCACTGCCATTGCGATTGTGAAGAATAAAGTGCGAATTTGCTTCATAGCGTGGTTCATATGTTCACCCCGAGCAGCAATGTACTAAACGAGTGTTACGCCCGTGTTACAGTGCCGTGCCCTCGACATTCTTGATGGCGGAAACCTTACCATCGCCATCGCCGTCTGTTTTACTCATAGTTTTTCTGGTTACAATTCAAATTTCCTCTGGTGCAGGGCTCTCAAGGCGTAACGGGCGGGCCTTGCGGTCCCTCCGTCGAACCCGCACGGCTGGCGCGAATACAATACTCTAGAGTGGCGGTCTGTTTCAAAAGGAGAGGGGAAAATTCTCTGCTTTCAATGTGCGGGCAACTTCCGATAAAATTGCGCCAATCGGGGTCGTTATGTATGTCCTGCACCGGAGACGTTGCCTTCCCGCCTGTAGTTGTGTGGTTGCCCTGTTGTTGACTGCAACCGTCCTTGCTTTCGGCGGCGACCGTCAAAAAGCTGAAAAGCAAATCCGCAGGGTCAATGCCATGGCAGTCGATGCCACGGCTCGCTCCCTGGTCAGCAAAGCGATGTCGGACATGCTGGCGGTCAACCGGCCGCAATTGGTTCGGGAGCGACGAGCCATGGGGATGAACTACGGGAGCCTGTTCATCGCGCATGAACTAACCTCTGCCGGGACCAAGATGCTGGATATTGCGCTGCAACTTCAGGCGGGCAAGAGTATCTTCCAAATTGCAGACGCACATCAGGCCAACTGGAAGCGGATTGCGGCCGACGCCAAAAAACTAAACGGTAAGATCGAAGACAACATCTATCACCATTTCCTCCACAGTGATCCAGACAGGGAGCGCGACGAGGCCGACCGCTACAACCCCGACGTCGACTGGGTTAAGGCGGATCGGGACGTGGTCCCTGAGGAAATTCAACAGGCCCAGAATACTTACGTTTTCTGGCGGAATCAGGCTTCATTTCTCCAGGGTGGCGGAACGTTGGATCACATCACCGACGAAACCCTGCTGAAAGACGCCGACACCGCTAAAGGCGCACGGGTTGGGACGATCAGCAACACACCACCGGTTCACTAACCAGGCATGTACCCTTGCCGGCCCGCGTAAGAGTTAGAAGCTACGTTACTGACGTGCAGTAACTACGCTGGTTTCGGGCCTTGCTTTTTGGCAGGGTATTTCCTAGATTAAAGTTGTTTCCCCTCAAATCGATTCAAGCATTCGTGTGCTGAGCTGGGAGAAGTCATGAATGGGAACAGGTCTAGGTTCGGCGGTGCTGCTGCAATCCTGCTGTCGCTGCTGGTGCCAAGTTGCGGGCACGATCAGCAACTGGTTTCCATTAGCATCACGCCGGCGGTCGAAATCAACGGGGCATCCAACATACCGGTCAGCCAGGACGCGGGTTTGAGCGTACAACTCAGGGCGATTGGTAACTATATCCACCCGCCTGTGAGCAAAGACATCACGAACCAGGTGATCTGGGCGTCGGATGATACGCAGATCGCCACGGTCAGCGCCACTGGTTTGGCAGTCGTTACCGGCTTCGCTTGCGGGGACGCCCTAATGTCTGCCACCGTGAACAAGAACAGCAGCGCGGGAGGCTTGTCGTCAGCAGGAGCCATAGTGACCGCCAATATGACGGAGACGGTAGTTTGTTTCTCGGGCACCGGGCCCGCCATCACCGTAACTTTTGCGGGAACAGGCGCCGGGAGCATATCCAGTAACCCTGGCGGGCTCGGCTGCTCTATGACATGCACTTCATCGGCTTTTCCGATTGGAACGACCGTGACCTTGACCGCTACCGCCAACGGTTCCACCTTCGGGGGCTGGGCGGGGTGCGACACCGTTTCAGGACAAATGTGCACATTAACGGTGAGGGGCACTACGCAGCTTGCGGTGACCTTTAACTGACATAATGTGGTTCGGCCTTTGGGGCACTCTGAAAAGGGAATAAGCTACGCTTCACCGAGCAATTTCCCCAGCGTTGCCTTGTGTTTGACGTTCGCTTTTCTCTTTCGATCGGGAATAACCTGGGCCGCCGGGGGCGTCCCGATGCGTTCCCGCGCCAAAGCCTTTACCGCTTCCACCGCGCGAAACTTCTTCATCTTCTTCTTTTTCGCCATCAGCGCTATCTTGCCATAGCCCGTCTGCCTCAAACCTGCAATAATTGGTCCTTCGCCGGCGATGAGGTCACAAGGCCGGTTTTCGCCTATGGAAGAACGCGAATTCTTTGACGAACGGCCGGAGAAAAAGCCAGCCACGCTAAATTGCCCCAGTTGCCGCCAGTCTGCCGAGTATGAAGTGACCTGGCTGGTACGCACCAAGAAGCGGCAGCTTTCCGGCCGTGCCGACGAACGCGACCGCGCTCGCTTCGCCAAAGCCCGCTCCTACATGGTGCGCAAGGACGACATGATGGTCTGCAAGAACATGCGTTGCCGTAAGCGGTTCGAAATTACCGGGCAATCCGTGGTATTTCCAGACTAGCACTTGGCACTTAGCCTTTGGCACTTAGCCAACCCCCAGGCTCCGTGCAAGCGCACGGGGATTGGCCAAGTGCTAAATGCCAACCGCTAAGTGCTGATTTATACTGCCTGCTTCACCAAGGAGCCTCGCTTTGAAAATCCTGGTCTGCATGAAGCAGGTGCCGCAGAAGGATGCCCCGCTCAAACTCAACGAGACTGGCACCTGGATTCGCGAGGATGTCTCCTACGAGGTGAATGAGCCGGACGCCTATGCTCTCGAAGAGGCTCTGCGGCAGAAAGAGAAACACGGCGGGGAAGTGGTCGTCATCACCGCCGGCCCGGCCCGCGCCCAGCAGGTTCTGCGCGAGGCTCTGGCCAAAGGGGCCGACCGCGCCATTCACCTTGAAGACAATGCGTTCGCCGCGCTCGACGCTTTTTCTCTCGCTCGCGCTCTCGCCGCCGCAATCAAAGACGATAAGTTCGATTTGATCTTCACCGGTCTGCAGTCCGACGACTACGGCTACGCGCAAACAGGCGTGGTTCTTGCCGAACTGCTGGGTTGGCCGCACGCGACCATCATCATGCAAATCGAAAAGACCGACGGCGGTATCAAGGTGAAACGAGAACTCGAAGCCGGTTACTTCCAGTTCGTGGATATGCCGCTGCCCGCCCTGCTCACCATCCAATCTGGCATTAACAAGTTGCGTTACGCCACCTTGATCGGCATCAAGCAGGCCAAGAACAAACCAATGCGCAAGGTCGCCTTGGCGGAGGTGCAATCGGCAATCACCGGCAATCTGCAAAAGATTGAGCGCCTATACGTGCCGCAGAAAACCAAGAACACGGAGTTTCTAGAAGGCCCGCCCGCGGAAGTGGCTAAGAAACTGGTGGAAAAATTGCGGAACGAAGTACGCGTACTGTAGCTGAGAACTGAGAACCGCAAACTAAGAACTGGGTCATAAACTTTAAGACGCCTAAGCAAAATGCCAAACACCATCCTGGTCGTAGCCGAACAACGCGAAGGCAAGCTCAACCGCGTTTCCTGGGAGACGCTCACCGCCGGCCAAGCCCTCGCCGCGGAAACTGGCTGGAGCCTCGAAGCTGCGGTACTCGGAAGCGGTGTCGCAAGTCTCGCGAACGAAATCGCCGGCAAGAAACTATCCAAGGTGTATGCAATCGGGTCCTCAAGGCTAGAGCACTACACGCCGGACGCGTTCACCGTCGCGCTCAAGCAGTTTCTTGCGGCCCGGCAGCCGCAGCTGGTGCTTATGCCGCACACCTACCAGGTGCGCGATTTTGTCCCCAAACTGGCGACTGCCATGGGAAGCACGGTGATCAGCGATTGCGTCGGCTACAAGGAAGAAGGGGAGAAGCTGCTTTTCACGCGCCAGATGTTTCAGGGCAAGCTAGCCGCCGACGTAAGCTTCACCGGTAGCGCTCCTTGGTTTGTGACTTTCCAGAACGGAGCATTTCGGGGAGATAAAGTAGAAGCCGGCGCGAGCACGGCGCCAGTGGAGAACGTGACCGCCGAGATCGCCGATAGCGTCATACGCAACCAGCCCCAGGAAATCTTCAAGGAAGCCAAGCAGGCGGTCGATTTGACTCAGGCGGAAATCATCGTCGCGGTCGGCCGTGGCATTAAAGAGCAGAAGAACATCGAACTAGCCAAGCAACTTGCCGACGCCCTGGGCGGCGAAATTGCAGCTTCACGTCCTATCTGCGACTCGGGGTGGCTTCCCATGGATCGGCAGATTGGCTCTTCCGGGCAAACGGTTGCGCCCAAGCTGTATCTTGCGCTAGGCATCAGCGGGGCGATCCAGCACATCGTGGGCATGAAGGGCGCCCGCGCGATCATTGCCGTGAATAAAGACTCCGAAGCTCCGATTTTCGAGATCGCGGATTACGCTGTCGTCGGAAACCTCTTTGACATCGTTCCGCCGCTGATTGAGGAAGTGAAGAAGGCGAAGGCGGGAGGCTGAACTTCACACGGATCATACGGATGAACCCGGATCAAAACAATTCGACGCTCTGCTAGTGAAACTGCGTCCTGTTTTGATAAGAAAGAGAAGCAATGATCCGCGTCGATCCGCGTGAATCCGCGGCAAAGAAGTTTTCGGCCAAGTGCCAAGTGCTAAATGCTGATTTTCCGCAAGCCGCTCGAAGGCATCGACCGCCCGCAGATGCCAGCCGACGTCGTCATCGTCGGCGGGGGGCCCGCCGGCATGGCATGCGCCCTTCGCTTATCGCAGCTCATTGACGCTCACAACGCGAAGCATCCCGATTCCCAACTCAGCAAAGAGAACATCTACGTTCTCGAGAAGGCGCGCGAAATCGGCCAACATTGCCTGTCGGGAGCGCTACTCGATCCGCGCTCGATGCGCGAACTGCTGCCTGGTTTCGAGAAAGAGGCGCCGATCGACGCCGCGGTCAGCAAAGAGTCCGTCTACTTTCTGACCGAGCGGGGCAAATTCAAGTTTCCCATTACGCCACCGCCGTTGCGCGACCACGGCAACTACGTCATCTCCCTCAATCGATTTGCGAAGTGGCTCGGTAGCAAAGTGGAGGAAACAGGGATCACCGTCTTCACCGGCTTCGCCGGATCGGAGCTTCTCTTCGACAACAACCGCGTCACCGGCGTCCGAACCGACGACAAGGGCATCGACAAAGAGAATCAGCAGAAATCCAACTTCGAGCCGGGATACGAACTGCAGTCCAAGATCGTGATTCTCGCCGAGGGCACACGCGGCTCGCTCACCAAGCAGCTCATTCAGCGCCTGCAACTCGATGCCGGCCGCAATCCCCAAACTTTTGGCCAGGGCGTGAAGGAGCTTTGGGAAGTTCCCGCAGGCCGCGTCGCGCCCGGCGAGGTGATCTACACCATGGGCTGGCCGCTCACGTCGCGCGAATACGGCGGAGCCTGGATCTACGGGGGGAAAGACAATGTCGTTTCTCTCGGCTTCGTTACCGGGCTCGATTATCCCGATCCGCGGCTCGATCCGCAGCACGTGCTGCAGGAATTCAAGAAGCATCCCTTGGTTGGCAAGCTACTCGCGGGCGGCAAGATGATCCGCTACGGCGCTAAGTCTCTGCCCTATGGCGGCTGGTGGGCGGTGCCGCCGCTCGCCGGCGACGGCTGGATGATCGTCGGCGACTCTGCCGGATTGTTGAACTCGCAGCGTTTGAAAGGTATTCATCTCGCCATCAAGAGCGGAATGCTGGCCGCCGAAACCGCCTTCGAGGCGCTGCTTAAGGACGACTCCTCCGCAAAGACCCTTGGCCAGTTTCAACGAAAAGTGGAATCGAGTTGGATCAAAGACGAACTCTGGAAGGTTCGCAACTTCCATCAGGGATTCGAGCACGGCTTCTGGGCTGGCATGTTCCACACCGGACTGCAGCAGTTCACCGGCGGGCGCGGCCTGCGCAACCGCTATCCCGGCACCGCCCGCTATCGGCACATGAAGAAGCTCGCTGAATTGCCGGCCGATGGCGGCGCCGAAGCACGCTTGCTAGGCCCGGCTAAAGGCGACGGCAAGCTCACCTTCGACAAGCTCACCGATCTTTATCACTCGGGAACGAAGCACGAGGAAGATCAACCGGCGCATTTGATTATCCAGAACACCGATGTATGCAACCGAACCTGCGTAGTGGAATTCGGCAGCCCATGCCAGAATTTCTGTCCGGCCAATGTCTACGAAATGGTCGACGATCCGGCCCAGCCGAATGGCAAGCGAATCAGCCTCAACCCCTCGAACTGTGTCCATTGCAAAGCCTGCGACATCGCCGACCCGTACCAGATCATCACCTGGGTGCCGCCGGAGGGTGGCGGCGGGCCGAATTACGACGGGATGTGAGCCTGTGTGGCGAGGGCGCCCCGCCCGCGAAAGTCCTTGCCACGAATTCAGACGATTTCCACGAATCGACAACTGTGGGTCACTACGAGCAGAAGAAACACTCGATACCCTCAGTGTGTGAACGAAATATTCAACCCCGTGGTCAGCAAAATGTCATTCTGCCTTTTGCCGAACGGCGGATTGGTCACATAAGTGTCGCCAAACGCATTCTGCCAGCCCAGCCACTTATTGAGCTTGGTGACAGTCCCGAAATTGAAGGTCGCGCGATATTGCCCGGGGTCGCTGAGGTCGGGATAAGCGTACAACTTCTCGGTCAGAGCTGTTGCCGTGCCGACCTTTTTCAGAAACTCTTCCCCTAAAGTGATACCAGCTTCGTTGCGCTGCAGGGCAGAGTAATGTTCCCGCGTATAGTTGCCGCCGCCGAGAAAGTTCAGCGTCGTCTGTTTGGTATTGATCGCGTGGAAACCCAAACCGCCGGAGAGCACGGAGCGCAAGTCCAGGCTTTGCAGCGCGTCGGTTTGAAAGTCGGCGGACCCAAAGCCGAACAGTCGCGGAGCAAAGTTGCGGTCGTAACGCGCTCCACCTTGCGTGGCCTGTGCCGTGGTGGAGGGTGCAGCGCCGGGAGCATCGTTGCTGGCGAAGACTGAGTTGGCATATATGCCCACATGATCTTGCGCGGTTTTGCGATCGGCGGTAAACGCAAGCGCCAGATTTTTGGTTTCGCTGTTGCCACGGGTCACAGCAAAACTCACGTCGGCGCCTCCCGCCCAGCCGTGCAGCACTCCCGGGTGCAGCGACTTTTCATAGGCGGCCTCTTCGGCGTCGCTGCGCATCAGGGTGACGGCTTCCATCGGTACGGTTACTTCGCCCTTGGCAGCGGTCGCAACCTCGAGTTTTCCGTCGGACGTTGTCACCGGTCCAACCACGATCTGTCCGTCCTTCAGAGCAAGATGTAACGCTTGCGTAGCATGGATTTCGGTAACTGCCGGCCACTGCACCGTAACTTCCCCGGCAAATTCGCTCTTGATGACCAGGCTCTTGGCGTCGGATTTGACGATGGTTCCGCTGAGCCGGTCGCCGTTCTTCAGGACTATCTGATCGGCCAACAGAAAGGTGGAAGCCAGCAAGACGAACATGAATCCGAAGATCGAAAGCTTAAGCACAATATTTCTCCTTGGTGAGAATTTCATCTGCCAGGAAAGATTGAAACGCCGACGGCGGAGCATGATCTGGGGAAAAGCATTTTCTTGGTTTAGCCATCCTAAACTTAACATCCCTGACTGTTGCCCCGCTATAATGAGAGGAGTTTCCGACCGCCGTAGCCTTCGGGTATACCTTGGCCGCGGCGGCGAGGAAGAGAGCACACGGGCAAGATTGCCCGCGCCACACTCTTCCGAGGGTGCTGGGGGAAACGCCGGCGCCTCCCGTATTTGGAAAGGGAACGCCTGCCGGAGTTGGGTCGCCCTCCGCCTGTCGTCACTCTTTCCAGAAGCACTCAGCAGTCAGCACTCGGCATTCAGCCATAACGGCTGTGTGCGGGTCTGGCAAACAGGCGCAATGGCTGAGTGCTGACTGCTGAATGCTACATGCCTCTTACCGACAAATTCGGCCGCCCGATCACCGATCTGCGGATCTCCATCACCGACCGGTGTAATTACAAATGTGTCTACTGCCGCACGGGCAATGAAGGTGCGCTGTATGGCGATCTGCCTTTTGCCGACTACTTCCGAATGACACGAGTGCTGGCCAGCTTGGGGATTAAGAAAGTTCGCATCACGGGCGGCGAGCCACTGCTGCGCAAGGGCGTGGTCGAGTTTATTCGCAACCTGGCGCAACTTCGCGATGTGGACGGCGAGCCGCTCGACCTCGCGATGACCACCAACGGCGATCTTCTTGCCAATATGGCGCGGTCGCTGAAAGACGCCGGGCTCAACCGGGTCACCGTCAGTATGGATGCAGTCGATCCCGATCGTTTTGCCCGCATCACGCGCGTGCCCAACGGATTTGACAATGTTCTTGCGGGCATTCGCGCTGCCCGGCGAACTGGACTCTGGCCTGTGAAAGTGAACTGCGTCCTAATGCGCGGCTTCAATGAAGATCAGATCATTCCCTTCGGCATGTTCGCGCGCGAGGAAGGCGTGGTGGTCCGCTTTATCGAGTTCATGCCGCTGGAAGAAGGCCGCACCTGGGCGCCCGACACTGTGGTCACGCTCGACGAGATTCTCAGCCGCATGGCCGAGTACCGTCCGCTGGTCGAAATCCCTCACGCCCGGAGCGAAACCGCCCGCCGCTACCGCTTCGAAGACGGCATCGGCGAAATTGGCATCATCGCGCCGGTTTCGCATCCTTTCTGCGGACACTGCAGCCGCATTCGCATCACTTCCGACGGCAAGATTCGCACCTGCCTGTTTTCGGTTTGGGACCACGATCTGCATCGCCTCATGCGGCGCGGGGCAACGGATGAAGACTTGGCCGAATTCATCCGGGGTGTGGTTCAGAAAAAGGAAGAACGCCACCACATCGGCGAACCGGATTTCGTGCCGGCCTCGCGAACCATGGTGCATATTGGAGGGTAGAGTCGAACGACAGTCCGAAGCTAGTTTCGGTGGAGGTGTGCTTCATGGAGGATTTCCGTCGGCTCTTAGTGGAGATTGCCCAGTGTCCAAGGGCCAAGGCCGTGCGCTGTGGGGAAACCACAGCTTCGGATCCCTGTTTTCCGATTGTCGCGAGTCAGAAGGGATCAGCATTCCAGATCCCCGAACCCTGGTCGGGGGAAATCAATATCGCGCCCATACTCTTCATCAGTTCGAATCCGTCGATTGATGAACTCGAGGAATATCCAGGCGAAAGTTGGGAGTTAGACCGAACGGCTGACTTCTTCCAAAATAGATTCACCTCGCCCGCTGGCTGGGTAACGGACGGCAAGTACGCGCTTCGCCGTGATGGTACAAGGAGCGCATGGGTTCGGTTCTGGGCCTCAGCCCGCGGCCGTGCCTCCGAAATATTGCAAAAGAAGAAAGCGGCGATCAGGCCAGGGGTTGACTTCGCCCTTACGGAAGTAGTGCATTGTAAGTCGCGGAACGAAATCGGCGTCGCGGAGGCGCAAGCATTCTGTTCCCAGCGCTACCTCAAACGAATACTTTCTGTTGCAGCGGCGAAGGTCATCTTGGTGTACGGTGATCCTGCTAGCAAAGCGATTACCCGCTGTTTGGGGCTCGGTGACGACGATAAGACCAGCCACGGGCTGTTCGGTCCCGTTCCCATGGGAGGGATTTCGCGCATGTTTGTATTCTTACCCCACCCAAACGCGCGAGGCCCAAAGAAGACGCTGGAAGCGAATCTTGGAGACGGCCTGACTCTGGTCCGCCAGCACCTCGCGTGAAGACTCGAATGGCGAGAGTCGCAACGCTGATGCTTGCACTGGTCGCCCTGTTTGAAATCTCGACCGGGGAGCGTCTTCAGACAGTTGGAATCGTGGTCTCCTACCTCGGTTTCGACCGCAACGACTACCCCGGCGACGCCAATCTGAAGACGCTTCGGCAAACATTTTCCTTCGCCGGATATTGGCTCAACAATCCGCCCGGCGCGAGCCGCAACACCTGGCTCGGCAAGCGTCCGGCGCTGGAGTCAGCCGGCTTCGGATTCCTGGTGCTCTTCAACGGCAGACTCTACGCGGAGCTGAAGAGCGCCGCCAAGGCAGCAAAACTCGGAAGGTCAGACGCGCAAGCGGCCGTCGCTGCCGCACGACGCGAAGGGTTTCCCGCGGGCGCCATCGTCTTTCTCGATCAAGAACAAGGCGGACGCATGTTGCCCGAGCAGAAGGCTTACATTTACGCCTGGGTGGATGGCGTCGCTGCCGCTGGCTTCCGCGCCGGGATTTATTGCTCCGGCATTGCCGCCAAGGAGGACGACGGAAGCAGCATCGTCACCGCCGACGACATCCACCAAAACGCCGAAGGACGGAATATCACTTACTTCGTAACCAACGACACCTGCCCGCCTTCGCCTGGCTGCGCGTTTCCTCAGCATCCACCGTGTCCTGCCGATGGCGGAATTTCCTTCGCCGAGGTCTGGCAGTTTGCCCAGTCTCCCAAGCGGCCGGAGGTTGCGAGACATTGCCCGGCGAACTACAATCCCGATGATCAGTGCTATCCCCCTGGTGCGCATTTGCACGTCGACGTGGAGACGGCGTTTTCGCCCGACCCATCGCACACACGCTAGGGTTTGTCTGATTCACGTAGCCCCTCCATGCCCACATAGATCGCGTCAGCCATCTACGACCTCTTCTCACGCCACTAACGACATGCCCTCCGCTCCTCGCGCGATTTGTTTCACCACAAGCGGCCAACCCTCGCGCACACTCTTCACTTCGGGTTTCCATCCTGAAACCTGCTTCAGGCAGGAGTTGGAGACGCGCAGCGACCGCGAAAAATATCTCCAGATCTCACCGAACGCCAATCGCCCAAAGAATCGCGGCAAGCGGCGCGGTTTGGCGGCGCCGACGGCGTCGCTTAGCAGGCGGATGTACTCGGCGAAGGTCACCGGCTCGTCATCGTTTACGTTGTAAATACCCGCGGGCGCGGTTAGAACTGCCGCCAGTGCACGTCCCGCGTCCGGCACATAAATAGACGAGAAGTAGTTCTTGGCTGGTCCGATCTGAAAGAACATGCGTTTTCGCGCCATCGCAATGGATTCGCAGGTGGAAGGCGCGTCCGCGCCATAAAATCCACCAAAGCGCAGCACGATGCCGCGTCCTCCGGAACGTGAAAACCGCTGGGTTTCCTGCTCGCCCGCGAGGGTCGCGCGCAGCATGGTTGTGGCGGCATCGTCCACGGGAGACGCCTCAGACAACCAGCGTTCTCCGCCGTCGGCATAGACGTAACTCACCGATTCATGCACGTAGACACTAATGCCTTCAGCCAGAGCTGCGTCCACCAGAATGCGAGCGCCTTCGCTGCGCAGCCGCACCGTATCCTGCCAACTACGCGGATCGCGCAACTGCGCCATCGAGCCAAATTTCGTGGTCAGGCGCACAACCGCGTCGGCTCCGGCAATGGCACGCCCCACGGCGGTCACATCGAACAAATCGATATCAACCGGCTCGGCTCCCAGGGTGCGCACAATGGCAGCTTTCTGCTCGCCGCGAGCGGTCGCCCGTACCTGATGACCGGCAGCAATTAACGCCGGCAGTGCGGCGCGTCCCAGAACTCCTGAGCCACCTGCTACAAATACTTTCATCTCAGCCTCCTCATCGTGAGTTGTAATTTCGGCGAGATGGCGCTTCGTTTGGGATGCTCGTATGCCGCAGATGGTAGCGCATGAAATTTCGACCCAGCTCGGACGGAGAGCCCGGCCCGGTACCTTCGAGCGGTAACTTGCATACCTGACCCAGATTATGCAGAATAGTGCCTGGATTCGAAGAACTGCCGCCAAACGCACCAACAAAAACGTATCCCCGGCTGGTTTTGCGCATCCAATTTGTTAGTGTGAGCAATTAAGTGGCTTCAACATCCCCGCCGGTTGGGCGCGGACTTTCGTAGAGACGTAGCTCTGCTACGCCTGGCTTAGCTACGTCTGCCGCGTAGTGAATCGGCTGGAGCCGCTGAGAGGCTTTCAACATCCCCGTTCCAGTTCGAGCGGAGTGCGCGCATAGCGTGCTCGCCCGTGCTTGGAGCTGAAAGCGTGACCGAAGATGGCTACAGCAGCAGCAGTTTGCAGTTTGGAAAATTATCTCGTCCTGCCCGACCACACCATGGACGAGCGAATCGCCGCCGCCCGCAGAGAACTGGGCCGCGAATGCATAGTCCTCGGACACCACTACCAGCGCGATGAAGTGATCCGCTTCGCCGACTTTCGCGGCGACTCGTACAAACTCGCGCAAGAGGCCGCGAAAGCAAAAAGCCGCTACATTATTTTCTGCGGCGTGCACTTCATGGCCGAAAGCGCCGACATCTTAAGCCACGCCGGCCAAGCCACCATCCTGCCCGACCTCAACGCCGGCTGCTCCATGGCCGACATGGCTGAAATTGGCCAGGTCGAGGATTGCTGGGAGCAGCTGGTGGCTTTGGGATTGACCGACGACGAAGGGCAGGGAATCACTCCGCTCACTTACATGAATTCCACCGCAGCCATCAAAGCTTTCTGCGGCCAGCGCGGCGGAGTGGTTTGCACCTCTTCCAATGCCGCGGGCGCGATGAAGTGGGGCTTTGCCAAAAGCCCGAAGGTTCTGTTTCTGCCCGACCAGCATCTCGGCCGCAATACCGCGTATGCCATGGGCATCCCGCTGAATGAGATGGTGGTTTGGGATCCGTTCATGATCGGTGGCGGCGTGACGCCGGACCGTCTGCGCACGGCGAAAGTCATTCTCTGGAAGGGCCATTGTTCGGTTCATCAACGCTTCCTGCCCGAGCATGTGGACAACGTTCGCGCCAAGTATCCCGGCATTCGCGTGATCGTTCATCCCGAGTGCCGCTGGGAAGTCTGCCAGAAGGCGGACGGCATCGGTTCGACCGAGGGCCTGCTGAAGATGATCCGCAGCGCGCCGACCGGCGCCGTGTTCGCCGTGGGCACAGAGATTCACTTGGTCAATCGCATGGGCAAAGAGTTTGCAGCGGAAGGCAAGAAAGTCATGACCCTGGACGATTCCGGCTGCCTGTGCACCACCATGTTCCGGATTTCTCCGCAGCATTTGTGCTGGGCGCTGGAGAATCTGGTGGAAGGCAATGTGGTGAACCAGATCAAAGTGAAAGACGACGTGAAGCAATGGGCAAGGGTGGCGCTGTATAGGATGCTGGAAATCCACTAACCCTTCTTGGCTTTCTAGACTTAATGTAGAGCGGGCACTCCTGCCCGCGTGCCTGCTCCGAGAGCTTCGGTTCAACCCGACTCTCAGCACCGGGTCTTGCCGGACATATTCGATCTTTTCCCACATGCCTCGACGAGTGAACATTAGACCGTATCAGCGTGCCTCTAGGCAGGGTCGCGGGCAAGGGTGCCCTCTCCACATGATTTGGAATACAATAGACATACCCCTTATGTCCGACCGAAGCTTTACTCTCGAAGAAGCCGAACGCTTGCTGCCCATCCTGGAATCCCTGCTGCGCGCCGCCATTGACGGCAAGAAGCTGGTCGAAACCGTGGATGAGGAGTTTCAGGGAATCATGCACCGCATTTCCCTGAATGGAGGCACGCACCTGAACATTGTCCAGCTTGCGCGCCGCAGGGCAGAGCGCGAGAAGGCGGTGCAGTGCATTAAGGATTCCCTAGCCGAAATCGATGCCACCGGGGTGCAGGTCAAAGATATCGATGTCGGTTTGCTTGACTTTCCCTGTGTGGTCGAGGGCCGGACCGTACTCCTGTGCTGGAAACTGGGAGAAAACGGAATATCCCACTGGCACGGCACCGATGAAGGTTTCGCCGGGCGCCGGCCGATTGACGAGCGCATCGCGCGCGCCAAGAAAACAAACTAGCGGTCAGTCTCGTTCGCAGTCGTGCACAGGCCTTCCCTATCACTCTCGCAGTAGTGTCTAAATTTCAATAATTTAGCGATCGTCTAAGAGTCTCCGCAGAGAGTGCAGAGAAAGACTCGTGAAGCAAACCGAGATACCACCGGCTGCCCTTACGTGCCGACGGCCCGCCTTTCTGTCTGCTACAATTTCACTTTCACCGCGCTGCTGACGAACTGCGCCACTGTCTGGAGCTTTGAATATGCCAAGCAGTAAACGAAAACTCCAACTCCTGGCGGCATTTGCCACCCTCCTGCTTTTCGCTTTTGGCGTGGGTTGCAAGGGTTTCTTCGTCAATCCCACATTGACTACGCTTACCGTGGGACCGGCGACCCCGTCCATCCAGCAGGGCAGCTCTTTGCAAATGGCGGCCACCGGAACCTACGACGACGGCAGTACCAAAGCTCTGACCAGCAGTGTTCTATGGTCGAGTTCAGCTACGGCGATCGCCACTGTCAGTGCCTCCGGAAATGTGACAGGTGTGACGACGGGTTCGGCGACGATTACCGCCGCCTCGGGCACGGTGAGCGGTTCTACCTCTGTGACCATTACGCTCGCCAACCTGATCTCGATCGCCGTGAGCCCGACGAGTCCGGCAATCCGTTCCGGCCAGACTCAGCAGTTTATGGCCATCGGCACCGTGCAGGGTGGAGGAACGACCGATATCACGAATTCGGTCACCTGGGGATCGTCGAATACCACCGTTGCCATGATTAGCGCCGCGGGTCTCGCCACGGCGCAAACTGTAACTCAATCCTCGACTACCAGCATCACCGCGACCTCCGGGAACGTCATCAGTCCGGCAGTCACGCTGACGGTAAATCCGTAGAAGAGACGCGCCACCATGTCCGAAATTAAATGCATAGCCATATCTACCGGAGGCGGAGATGCACCTGGCCTCAATGCCGTCATCCGCGCCGCGGTTAAGTGCGCTGTCCTCAAGTACAAATGGAAGGTCATCGGAATTCCGGACGGCTTCGACGGCCTGATTTATCCCGAGAAATCGTTCGAACTAACGCTCAAGCACGTGAGCGGCATCCTGCCTCGTGGCGGCACTATTCTCGGCACCACCAACCGCGGCAATCCGTTCAAGTTCAAGACGATGGAGAATGGCAAGGAGATCGTGCGCGACATCTCCGACGAAATCCTGGCTAACGCCCGCAAGCTGGGCATCGATGCGGTCATCACCATCGGGGGCGACGGTTCGCAAACCATTGCATTGGAACTCTTCCAAAAGGGCATGAATATCGTAGGTGTGCCCAAGACGATCGACAATGATCTCTCGGCCACCGAACTCACATTCGGCTTCGACACCGCCGTCAACACCGCCACCGATGCCGTAGACAGGATTCACACCACGGCGGAGTCCCATCACCGCGTGATGGTGGTGGAGGTCATGGGCCGGGACGCGGGCTGGATCGCGATTGCCTCAGGCATGGCCGGAGGCGCCCACGTAATCCTGATTCCAGAGATCCCATTTACCATCGAAAACATCTGCAATTACGTGAAAGAACGCGAAGGCTACGGCAAGCACTTCACCATCGTGGTGGTGGCGGAGGGAGTCAAGCTCCCGATGGAGCTGCAGGAGAATCGCCGCTACGGCGCGGTCGGCAACGTGATTGGGAGCGCCATTGCCGCGGTTTCCCACAAGGAAGTTAGAGTGAGCGTCCTGGGGCATATCCAGCGCGGCGGAACGCCCACGCCCTTCGACCGCGTTCTGGCTACTCGCTTCGGCGTGGCGGCTGTGGACCTGATTGCCAAGGGCGGATTTGGCCAAATGGTATGCCTGCGCAGCCAGCGTATCGAGACGGTGGAGTTTACCAAAGCCATCGGCCGCTTGAAGATCGTGAAGCCGCACGGCGAACTGGTTGCGGCGGCGCGGTCCATCGGCATCTGCTTCGGAGATTGAAGAGTAGCGCTCAGCACTCAACATTCAGTCCAGGCCCGTTGCGTCTGCGCTTCCGTAGAAGTGATCTGCTTTCCCTGTGCCCATTAGTGTCCTCTGTGATTGTGGAGGACGGTCGTAGTTTCCGAAACCCGGCCTTTCCTGCGCTATAGTTATGTGTAACCGTGAAATCCCTGCGCCAATCTGTGTATCCCGGAACTTTTCTACTGATCGCGCTGATCTTTCTGCTTCCCGCCTGCGGGCGCGGCCGGCACCATGCGCGCGAGGTGGCATACGTATCCGCGCCGCAAGCCATCCTTCGCGACCGTGTGGCCGCTGTCTACACTAAGACGGGAACGGTGAAAAACGGGGAACGCGTAGAAGTCCTGGATCGCGACCGCCGGTATGTCAAGGTACACACTTCAGGCGGCGCCGAAGGCTGGATTGAGCAGCGCTATCTCGTCCCACAGCAGGTCTACGACAGCTTTGTGAAACTGGCACAACAACAGCGGAGCCAGCCGGTACAGGCTGCCGGAATCACCCGCAGCGACACCAATCTGCACCTCGAGCCGGGCCGCTCAACCGAACATCTCTACCAGCTCGATCAAGGGTCCAAGATCGCGATTGTGGAGCGCGCCTCCGTGGAGAAGGCTCTGCCGGGCGCGCCTCCCCGGACCTCCGACGCCCCATCCGAGGCTCCAGCCCCCATCATGGAAGATTGGTGGCTGGTCCGTGATGCCCAAGGTCGCGCGGGTTGGGTACTGGCCCGGATGGTGGATGTGGATGTGCCTCTGGAGATCGCGCAATACGCGGCCGGCCAGCGCATCGTGGCGTCTTTTGTTCTCGATGAGGTTCAGGATGGCGATAAAAAAGTCCCCCAATACCTGATGCTGCTCACCGAGCCCAAGGACGGCATGCCTTTTGACTACAACCAATTCCGGGTGTTCACTTGGAATGTGAAGCGGCACCGCTACGAGACCGCTTACAAGGAGCACAACCTGGATGGCGTATTGCCGGTGACGGTCAGCCAGGAGGCCTTCGATAAGGAAGGAAACCTGCCAGTTTTTGTGCTGCGGGTAAAGGACGCCGATGGCAATATCACGGCGCGCAAATACAAACTGAACACGCCGATCGTGCGCCGGGTGCTGGCTCCGGGCGAACAGCCGCCCAAGCCGGCGGTGAGCCGAAGACGCCGCAACCGCTAGGTGCTAGCTAGGCTATATCCGCGGCAGCGGTGGGACTGGCGTTCCGTCCGCCAAGGCATGCCGCCACCGAGCCACCGACTCCCTTAACCGAACCAGCTCGATTCCGCCAAAATCGTCAGGATAACCGTTGAGGTTCTGGTGGCCGCGCTCAAGCAGCGACCGTGCGCCTGCCAAGTTGCCCTTCGAATAATGGTGGAATGCCACCGCCAGCTGGATCAGTCCCTGGAGAAATTGCTTCTCCGGCGGAACGGCCGGGCGCCATATATCTTCCCAAGCCTCGTGGGCTTCGAAGAACATGCCGTCATTGAAGAGGCCAATTGCACGGAAGTACAAATTGTTATCCAGGTGTTATGCCCCTCGACGTGGGAACGACGTAAATACCATTTTTCATAATCGCTCCGTTAGACGCTATGTATTCCAGTAGATCGCACCAAGAATCAGCATAACCTATACAAAACACTATAAGTTACTTTTGGATGCTTTGGAATTACGTTTGCTCAGACGAGGTTAGTCTTCTCTGATATGAATCAAGTAGTGCCTTAACACTGTTTTTCTAGCCTTGGATGCCACGTGAGCATTGAGGCTATACCCGGCGACCGCAATACTTGACCGCTATCCGTAAGTACGAGGGGGATCAATGCTGAGGCTTAAGACTTTTCTTGGATGTGCTTTTCTTTTACTGGCCAGTTCTGCTCTCTTGCTGGCGCAAACCGGTTCGATTTCGGGTACGGTGGAGGACGATACCGGCGCCGTCATCCAAGGCGCGGAAGTCACCGTGCATAACCTCGGCTCGGGCGCCACGCGGACTGCCACCAGCGGCGGCGTCGGCAACTTTTCCCTTACAGACCTTCCCGCTGGCACCTACGAGATTACGGTGAAGAGTACGGGCTTCAAAGCCTTCCATGTTGCCACCATTCCGCTCACCGTGGCGCAGGTGCTGACGATCACCGCCAAGTTGGAACCGGGGGCAGTTACCGAAGAAGTGCAGGTTCAAGCCAACCAGATTCAAGATGTTGACCTGGAGACATCGCAGGTCAGCAATCTGGTGGACCAAAAGCAGATTGTGAGTCTGCCGCTGATTACTCGCGATCCCTACAGCCTGGTGCTGCTTTCTCCTGGAACTTCCCAGACTGACAGCACGCACGGCGGGTTCACCGTGAACGGCGCCCGCGACCGCAACAACAACTTCCTGCTGGACGGCGCCGACAACAATGACACATCGGTGCCCGGCGGCGGCTTCGGTTTGCTCGCCATCAATCCCGATTCTGCCGAGGAATTCCGCGTCATTACCGACAACTTCAATGCCGAGTTCGGACGCAACAACGGCGCCATCGTCGACGTAATCACCAAGAGCGGCACGAACTCTTTCCACGGCGGCGTCTACGAATTTGGCCGCTGGAACGGCTTCGGGGGAGCGCGCGATTATTTCAACCCGGCCAACCAGGGTCCGATGAATCCCTACGTCCGCAACCAATTCGGCGGCTCCATCGGCGGCCCAATCATCAAGAACAAGACGTTCTTTTTCTTTAATGACGAATTGGACCGGTTTCGTACCACGTCTGACCAACGTCGCCACTGTTCCTACGGCGGCTTTCAAGACCGGAAAATTCACCTACACCGATCAGGATGGAGGCCACAGTACCGGTCGACCTCACGCCCGGCGAACGCGCAGGATAACCCTGCTCGGCTTGCCGCTTGATCCCACCATGCAGAAAGTGTTCGCGCTCTATCCGAATCCCACCGTGGACAACGGCGACGGCTTCAGCGGAACTCTGTTCTTCCCGAGTCGCTCAGCAACCGACAGCTACAATACTGTCGCCAAGATCGACCATCACTTCAACGACCGGGAAACTCTCAGCGTGCGCTACGGTTACGATCATGCTTTCGATCCCAACCCGGCGCACTCGGATATTCTTCCCAATATCGGCGCCTTCGCCGAGAAAGCCATCAACGAAGGCGCGACCGGCAAATTGACCTCCACCCTAAGCAACACGCTGGTTAATGATTTTCAATTCGGCTGGAATCACGTGTACGCGACGTTCTACCTCCCGAAATCGGTCAGTGCAGTGTTGGACAGTCCCGGCGGCGTCGACCAGTTCGGCAATGGCCGCGACTACCTCATGAACCCCTTCACCAACTTTGGCAGTACCGCTCTGGCGTCCGACGGTCAATTCCGGAAAACCGGCACGACGAGCTACTCCGAGGCCCTCAGTTGGGTTCACGGAAACAATACTTTCAAGTTCGGTTTTGATTTCCGTGACGTTGGCGAAAGCGGGGCAGATAATTTCTTAACTCGCCGCCAGATCACGACCGATGCGGTATTCGCCTTTGGCAGCGATTTCCTCGGTCTAACCACCGATGCCAACGGAAACTCGATCATTCCCGGCGGGACCGAGCCGGTTCAGGACGCCGCTCTTGCCCTTTGGGGTTATTCCATTGAGGATTCGCAGGCGGAATTCTTCAACAAGACCGGCGCCCGCCAGGCCACCAACAATAAGAATTTCCGGCAGCACGAGTTTGACTGGTTTGGCCAGGATACGTGGAAGGTTCGCCGCAATCTGACCCTGACTCTCGGTTTGCGCTACCAGCTCAACGGAGTGCCTTACGAGGAAAACGCCAACTTCTCGAACCTGCTGCGCGACCCCGGTTCTTTTGCCACTGGAGAACCGGTTGTGTTCACCGTCGTAGGACCGGGAACCGGTAAGTCGATGTTCAACAACGATTACTCCGACATCGAACCCCGCGTCGGCTTCTCCTGGGATCCCTGGAGCGACGGGAAGACTTCGATCCGCGGGGCCTTCGGCATCTTCCATGATCGCATCTTTGGCAATTGGTTCGGCAATGCCCGAGGCTCTGCCGCCCTTCGAACAGGACTGGAACAATTTCGCGCTGGACACCATCAACAATGCAATCTTTGCCAGCGATTTCTTTCCCGATCTCGCTCCCCCAGACGACCCCCTCGAAGAGCCTGCCGGATGGTTCGCTGCTGCAGAACACCACGATTCTGGATCCAAATTTCCACAATCCCACCGCCAACAATTGGAACTTCGGCTTCCAACACGAATTTCCCGGCAACAACGTCTTGGAAGCTTCCTACGTTGGATCCATGGGAGTTCACGTTTGGAGCCATCGCGACGGAAATCCGCCCGATCCGGCGTCTGGTTCAGCAGTTGGTGGCCTACTGCAGCAATCCGAATAACGCCTTCAATTGCACTCCCGACGACTGCGACAACGGGTTTGCCTGTGTCTCCGAGCGGAAATCTGTACGAGGGCGGTAGTTTTGGCAGCTCTGCCATTCAACGCGGTCAACAACAACGCCTTGTTCCAGCCCGCGTTTCAGCAAACTGAATTCAACTCCATCTACCACGGCCTGCAGACGCAAGTTCACCCATCGCTTTAGCCACGGTTGGCAGGTGCAGGGTTCGTACACCTGGTCGCATTCCATCGACACGAGCGTGGATCCTTTGGGCGCGGCGACAGGTGCTCACACCTTCCCGCGCAACTCGCTCAACATAGCCGAGAACCGTGGTAATTCCGACAACGACGTGCGCCATGTCGGGGTCATCAATTACATCTGGGAGGTACCTATCGGCCGCGGCAAGACCTATTTGAGCGGCGGCGTTCTGGGCAAAGTTCTTGAAGGGTTCGAGGTTTCGGGCATCACCACGATTCAATCCGGAAATCCCTTTACGGTTCGCAGCGCGCTGGATAGTCAAAGAACCGGTATCGCCGCCTGGGGATTGCAGGTTGCCGATCCCTTCGGACCGCCGTCTAACCCTAACTGCGCACCGAACCCGGCCCTGGGAAAGGTCTACATTACCAACCAGTGCTCGTTTGTGGAGCCGCCCTTCGGCTCCGGTGGCAGCGAACGCAACTCGGTCTACGGTCCTGGATTCTGGAACTTCAACACCTCAGTCTCCAAGAAGATGCATTTGACCGAGCGCGTGGTGATGGAATTGCGCTTCGAGGGCTACAACATTTTCAACCACCCGCACTTCCTCAACCCGAACATCGACTCCACCACATTGTTGGAGAGCAGCCAATTCGGGCAACTTACCTCGACCTACACTCAGCCCGATGGCACCACCTCGGCGCGACAGATCCAGGTGGCGATGAAGCTGAACTTCTAGCCTGAACCGTGGCATTCACCACCGCCGGCGGAACTCCGCCGGCGGTTTTTTCTTGTTGACGCACCTTTCCCGCCTTGTCATTCCGAACCAAGTGAGGAATCTACTGTTCGCCGGCGCTATGGGAAACGCCGACTTTCGCTGCGCTCGAAGGTGACTTGGGATTTTGCCAGCGATTCGTGTTTACGGAGCATCGACGCGCCCCCACCTATTTCCCGAATATCGGGTAATGGCTGCTCGCCGCCATAAAAAACAGCATGGGCACAGACAGATACAAGTTGGTCCTTGACGCCAGAAATGCCTGGCGCGCCAGCGCTGCCGCGTTTGCGGGCGGTGTGCCTGCCAGAGTTCCCTGAATGATCTTCTTGTTATTCGGCCAGATAATTCCCCACACATTGAACACCATAAAGAAACCAAAACCGCCGCCAATGCCGATCGAAAGCACGTGGTTATCGTCTCCCCCCACCGGCGTGAAGTTCACAAACAACCAGGCGGCAGCGCTCACCAGCACCGCCACGATCACCGCCAGCAGCCAGGGATTCGGCGTTCTTCTCACGATCGCGAAAAAGATGTGCCAGGCGACAATCCAGATCAGAAGAAACAATCCAATCGTTCCCCATCCGCTCTTGCCCGCCAAGTGCGCGTCCGGTCCTACGTAGACCTGCGCCCAATACCAGAAGCCCACAAACACCGTCAGCAGTGCGCTCCAGCGGAACCATTGCATTGCCGGCCACGTCAGATATTGAAATACTTTCGGTTTGGTGGCGGCGTCTACCTGCTTCATGAACGGCACGTTGACCAGGTTGAAAAAGTAGAGCAACCCGACCCAGGTGATGCCGGCCAAAAAGTGAACCAGGCGCAAGAGGATGGTGAACGTCTCTGTGCCGGTATGGTGCGGTAGAACCCACATCGCCACACTCTGAAGAAGCTGCATCCTAAGCCTCCAATTTGGTAGAAAGGGCGTCGAATCTTTGCACCTGGATACTATCGCTGTCAACCTGTGGCAACGCCGGTTCCGGGGGCGGCGCGCTTGGCCGTTGAAACTTGGCGCGCAACGCCGTATCGTACAGACTGCATCGTCGAGTACCGCTGTTCCTGCCAACCCAGATGTGAAAAGGCGCAACCAAGGCCTTATGGGACACCATGGCCCGCGGCTGACGATGTCAAGGAGATCGGCTATGGAAAATAAGCCGGCGCAGAACATCCAGGATACTTTCCTCAATACCGCCCGCAAGGAACGGGTCAACATCACGATTTATTTGCTCAGTGGAGTCAAGCTGACGGGCCGCATTCGCTCCTTCGATAAGTATTCGGTGGTGCTCGAGACCAACAATCAGGAGCAGCTCATTTTCAAGCACGCCATCTCGACCGTGGCGATGGGAAGAATGTCGCACAGCCCGGGCGAGAGACCGGGACCGATGGCAACAACGCCGGTAGAGCCGGCCGCGGAGCCAGGCGCCTCGGGCACAGAGGGGTAAGCCGTTTCCGCCGCAATCCGCCGAGAATCAGTCACGCGACGGCGGAAGAGGCGGTCCGGGGCGCGAGCCTTGGATCGAATCAAGAACCGATCGAGTCCCGGCGGGGCCAGAGAATTGCTACTTAGACAGTTTTGAAGTAGAGAATCCCCATTGAGCAGTCCAAAATCGAAAGTTCCCCGTCAGACTCTTGTCCAACGCGCCTCGCAAAGCGGCGCCGCAGGCGCTTCCGACTCCCGAAGAGAACGCGCCTTCCTGGTCGGCCTCGATTATCGCAAGCGTTCTCGATCGCCATCGGCATCAAAAAACGCTCTTCCTGCGGGAGCCCAGGGGGCCCGTTCGGCCAGTGCTGCGGAAGTCTCCAAAGCCCCCAGCATTCCGGAGTTCAGCGCGGAAGAGTCGCTCGACGAACTCCGCTCCCTGGCTGGCAGCGCCGGAGCCGAGATCGCCGGAGAATTTCTGCAGCGCCGCGACCGCCCCGATCCTGCCACCTTGATCGGCCGTGGCAAACTGGAAGAGATCGCCGGCGCCGCCGCTTCGGTCTCCGCCGATCTTCTGCTCTTCGACCACGATCTCACAGCCTCGCAGCAGCGCAACATCGAACGCGTGGTCAACATTCGCGTGATCGATCGCACCCAGCTAATCCTCGACATTTTCGCCAAACACGCGCGCACCCGCGAAGGCCAGTTGCAGGTGGAATTGGCGCAACTCGACTACCTGCTGCCACGCCTGGCTGGGCGCGGCATCGAAATGTCGCAACTCGGCGGAGGCATTGGCACCCGCGGCCCCGGCGAAACTCAGCTCGAAACCGACCGGCGGAAGATTTACCGCCGCATCCGCCATGTCAAGCAGCAATTGGAAAACGTCCGCCGCATCCGCACCCAGCAACGCCAGCGGCGCGAATCGGTTCCCATGCCGACACTGGCTCTGGTCGGCTATACCAACGCGGGCAAGTCCACCCTGTTCAATGTCCTCACTCAAGCGGCGGTCCTGGAGTCGCCACGCATGTTCGCGACTCTCGATCCGACCATCCGCGGCCTGACCCTGCCCTCGCGGCGCGAAGTCCTGCTCTCCGATACGGTAGGTTTCATCCGCAATCTGCCGCATACGCTGATCTCGGCCTTCCGCGCAACTCTAGAGGAAGTCCAGCGGGCAGCATTGATCGTGCATGTGTCCGATGCCAGCAGTCCATTGTCGGCGGAGCAGGATGCGCAGGTGGATCGAGTGCTCAAAGAGCTGGAGGTAGAGAAAAAGCCGCGCCTGCGGGTGATGAACAAGATCGATTTGCTTCCGCCAATTCAGCGTGACTCCCTGCGCAGCGATCCGCACACGGTTCACGTCTCGGCGGCGCGCGGAATCGGGATTGGCGAGTTGCTCGATCGGATCGATCAGTTGCTCGAGGACGATGCCGTAAGCCGCGTACGGTTACGCATCCCCCAGAAGGAAGGGAAGCTGCTAGCGCTGCTCGAAGCGCGCGCCCGCATCGACTCGCGCAGTTACCAGGACGGGTTCGTGGAGCTGTCCGCGGAAGCTCCGGAATCGGTAGTACGCCGGGTAAGGGATTTCATCGTCGCCGGCTTCGAACCGCCCGAAATTAAGGGCGAGCCCCTGTCCAAAACCATCGCACGTGAGCGGCGATGAGGCCGCAAACCCCATGTCCCTGCTGCGAGGTATTGGCATCTAATCGGACCAGTACAAAATAGGGAGAGTATTTCGTGCGATCAATCCTGTACCTCCTGACCCAGTGCGCGGTTGCGCTGGCCGGCGCGATTTCTCTGCTCTCATTCACGGCCTGCTCGTCCACTTCGAGCGGCTCCGGCCAGGGCGGTCCTCCACCGGTTGTCGCTGTTCCCACGCTGGTCCAGCACGTCAGCGGATCCAATAGCCGTAACAATAATTTCGCCAGCCCCTTCTGCTATCACTTCCAACTTCCCAATCCCACCACTGCGGGCAACGCGGTGGTAGTTGGTGTCACCTTCAACCGGAATCCCACGCCTTCGGTCACCGACGATAAGAACAATTCCTACGTGGTCGAGGTCAATCATTTCGACAGTGCCAATACGCAATCGATCGCCATTGCTGCCGCGTTCAACGTCACCGGCGGAGCCCGCCTGATCAACTTGTGCTTCAACTCCGACCCGGGCGGCTTTGTCCAGCCGGTGGCATCAGAATTCGCCAACGTTACCGCCATCGACGGAAGCGGCGCAGGCGCCGCCGGGACCGGGACCTCCGTCGCCGCCGGCTCGATCACTCCATCCGCGAGTGGAGATCTCGTCTATCAGGTTGCTTTCAGTCTCTCGGCCAATCAATCGAGCTTCACCGCGGGCAGCCAGTCTAATATCGCCTGGAGTCTGTTGAGCGCCGATCTACTGGATGGTTTTGCCGGACAGTACGGCGTCTACAACTCGACTGCTGCCATCAATCCGACCGTTAGCATGGGGACATCGCAGAACTGGGTTTCTGCCGCTGTGTTACTCAAGTCTAGCCAGTCCGGCGGTATTCCTTCCGGGATGCGCATCGTCCATCTCGAGCATGAGAACGTTCCCAGCAATCCTGGAGCGGGCGCATCCGGTCCATTTCCGAACCCTTTGCACTTGCAATTCCCGTCCTCCGGGAACTTGCTGGTAGCCATGGTGGGCGGAGGGAATCCGCCGAATCAGGTTTTGAATTTGACTGATTCTAACGGCGACACTTGGATTTCGGCGCCGAATACCACTCAGTCCACCAATGATCCTGGGGTGCAGGCGTTCTATGCCGCGAACGCGAAGTCCTCTGCGAATCTTGCGCTTACGGCTACCTGGACTAATTCCGGAGGGGACCAGACTATTTTCCTCTACGACGTAGCAGGTGCTGCAGCCTCGCCCTTGGATGTTGGCACCGGAGCAACGGGTACTCAAACCATCGCGGGCGACCTGACGGTGTTTTCTCTCACTCCTGCATCTTCCGGTGAGCTTGTCTTCGTCCAGACCGTCTGGCGATTCAACACCGGGGCGGGCTTGGCTGGCTCAGGTCAGTTCTTTGATGCCAACTCCTTCGATGGCGAAAGTCAGAGCGGCCCCGAGCCTGTCGACGAGAACAATGGCTGGGGCCATGTTCTTACCACGAGCGCTTCCCCGGTGACTTTCACCTGGATACCCCAATTCGGAGGGCTCGCGTTCGACGGCTGGGCTGGAAATGCCATGGCTTTCAAAGCCGGCCCCTAGTCCGCCCCTCTGTAAACCATTTTCGTAGGTCAGCGCGGGCCGAAATTACTTTTCCACAGGTCGTTCGCTTTGTGTAGATACCGTCCAGTTCCAATTTGGGACAGATGAGTGGTCGCGGAGAAGCTGAGAATCATTTGGAAGTGTCCAAATGGCGCATCGTGATCGCTGAAAACCTTTGACCGGCGCGGCTTTCACTGCTAGAGTGCGGAAATCAACCTTTGGCATTAACGTTGCTAATCAGTGCCCGCAGGGTGCGATTGCTCTAGCACTCTTCCCGGGCGGACCTCGATTGTGGGCTATTTTGTGATTCGGTTGGGTGTCCATTCGGGCACCCGTGACTCCTTGGGATGGACGTCGCCGTGGTAACTGCTCCAGTACCAATTTGCATCTTAGTTGCACAAGGTGTCGAAGCATGTCGATAGCATCGAGCGTCACTTCACGTGCCAGTTTTCGCGTCAGCGGAAGTCGCCAACTGCTGTTGCCGGCGCTGTTGCTGGCCGCGACCTTCTGCCCGGCGGCAATCTCCTTCCAGCAGCGGAATGCGGCTGTCCCGCAGCGCCCTCAGTCCATCGTGTCCGTGACCTATGCCGACGCACAAGCGGCCGGGGACACGAACATTGTGGCCGTGGGGTGGAGCGACGTCACATCGTCCGTCATCGCAGTGAGCGATACCGCGGGCAACGTGTACACCCTGGTAATTGGCCCCACGCGGCAGAGTGGTGCGCAAAGCCAGTCCATATACGTTGCTAACAACGTACGTGCAGTGCCCGCGAACACGAACACGGTGACCGTGACCTTCAATACCGCGGCCAGATTTCCGGATGTCCGCATTCTCTCCTACCGGGGAGTCGATCCGGTATCGCCGGTCGAGGCAGCGGTGGGTGCGGGAGGGAGTGGCACGACCAGCAGCTCGGGATCGCTAACCACGGTCAACGCCAATGATTTGTTGTTTGCCGCCAATTGCGTGAGTTCGCTGACGCGCCGGGGGGGCAGTGGATTCATCACCCGAGTGGTGACCAGTCCGGACGGGGACATTGCACAGGACCGTATAGCGCCGGCGCCTGGAACCTATTCGGCTACCGCGAGCATGAGTTCCGGAAACTGGGTTATGCAGTTAGTGGCCTTGAAGGCCGCGGATTCACAGCCGGCGACGGCGGCGGCGGCGACGCCTACGTTTGGCCCGGCGCCTGGAACCTACACCGCAACGCAGTCGGTAACGTTGCAGGATGCCACGCCAGCCGCGACGATTTACTACACGACCGACGGTGTCACCAACCCGACGACGTCTTCGGCGCAGTATTCGGCCGGTTCGCCAATTCAGGTCAGCGCCAGCATGACGATCAAGGCGATGGCTACGGCCAACGGGTTTGCCAATAGCCCAGTGGCGACCGGCGTGTACACCATCCAATCGCCGGCCGCGGCGACGCCGACCTTTACTCCGCCGCCCGGAACCTATACCGCAACGCAGTCGGTGGCCCTGCAGGATGCCACGCCAGGGGCGTCGATTTACTACACTACCGACGGTGTAACCAACCCAACCACGTCCTCGGCGCAGTATTCCGCGAGTTCGCCAATCCAGGTCAGCAGCAGCATGACGATCAAGGCGATGGCTACCGCCAACGGGTTTGCCAGCAGCGCAGTGGCGGCCGGAGTGTATGCCATCCAGCCGCTGACCGCGGCAACCCCAACCTTCACGCCGCCGCCAGGAAACTACACTTCAACCCAGTCGGTAAGTCTGCTGGATACGACCGCGGGAGCGACGATTTACTACACCACCGACGGTGTGACCAACCCGACCACGTCCTCGGCGCAATATAATCCAGCGACGCCGATTCAGGTAAGTGCGAACACGACCATCAAAGCCATGGCCGTGGCGGGCGGGTTCGCCAACAGTGCGGTGGCGACGGGGCCCTACACCATCGGAGACCCAGCCCCCGTTTCGTTTGTACAGGTGAATAGCACCACGCCGCAGACCCCGCAAACCTCGGTGGCGCTCGGTTATCCTGCCGCGCAGACCGCTGGTGACACCAATATTGTCGTGGTCGGCTGGAGCAACACGACTTCGTCCGTGACCTCGGTGACCGACTCGAAGGGAAATATCTACACCCCGGCAATCGGGCCCACGCGGCAGAGCGGAATACAGAGTCAGTCAATTTACGTTGCCCCAAACATTGGGGCTGCCGCTGCCGGAGCCAACACCGTAACCGTGGCCTTTAGCTCGGCAGCGCCTTTCCCGGATGTGCGGATATTGGAATACAGTGGCTTAGCGCCACTCACTCCGCTGGATGCCGCGGCCGGCGCGTTTGGAAGGGGCACCACGGCCGACTCCGGGCCCCTCGCCACCACCAGCCCCAACGACTTGCTGTTTGCCGCCGATACCATAAGCTCGCTCACCATCGGTGCGGGAAGCGGCTTTATCAGCCGCATCATCACTCAGAAGGATTCAAATATCGCGGAAGACCGGATGGCCACCGATGTAGGAACCTACAACGCGACCACCTCGATTACCCGCGGAGACTGGGTCATGCAGTTAGTGGCATTGAAGGCCGCGGGCTCTGCGCCGGTGACGTCAACGCCGGCGGCAGCGAGTCCGGGATTCACTCCCGCGCCGGGAGTCTATACGGCGGCGCAGACGGTGAGGCTGCAAGATGCCACCGCCGGTGCGTCGATTTACTACACGCTGGATGGAAGCACGCCGTCCCCGGCGACATCAGCGCTGTATACGACGCCGATTCAGGTGACTGTGACGACGACGATCCGAGCGATAGCGGCGGCCAGCGGCTTCTCCAACAGCGCGGTGGCGACGGGACTCTACACCATTCAACCAACATCGACGCCGACAGCGGCGGCTACCCCGACGTTTACCCCCGCGCCGGGCGCCTACACCGACACGCAGATGGTGAGTTTGCAAGACACCACGCCGGGAGCGTCGATTTTCTATACCCTGGATGGAGTCACATCGCCGACGACCTCGTCGCCGCAATTTACCACTCAAATTCAGGTGAGCGCGAACACAACCATCAAAGCGATCGCGGCCGCCAGCGGATTTACCAACAGCGCGGTGGCGACCGGGACATACACCATCGGAGCCCCTTCCGGCGCCGTCCCCGCCCTGGTCCAGCACGTCAGCGGATCCAATAGCCGTAATAACAGCTTTGGGAGCCCCTTCTGCTATCACTACCAGCTTCCCAATTTCACCACCGCCGGAAACGCGGTTGTGGTGGGCTTCACATTCAGAAACAACCCGACGCCGTCGGTCGCAGACGACAAAAACGATTCCTATGCCATCGAGGTAAACCATTTCGATAGCGCCAATTCTCAATCGATCGCCATCGCTGCCGCATTCAATGTCGCCGCCGGGGCTCGCGTGATAAAAGTTTGCTTTAGCTCCGACCCCGGAGGTTTTGTGCAGCCGACGGCCACCGAATTCGCCAACGCCAACGCCATCGACGGAAGCGGCGCGGGCTCCCATGGGACCGGGACCACCGTCTCGGCCGGTTCACTCACGCCGTCTGCGACCGGAGATCTTGTCTATCAGATCGTTTACAGTCTCTCAACCAGTCAATCGAGCTTCACCGCGGGCAGCCAATCTAGCATCGCCTGGAATCTATTGAGCGCCGATCTGCTGGATGGCTTTGCCGCGCAATACGGCGTCTACAACTCGACTGCTGCCATCAATCCAACTATCGGGATGGGCACGTCGCAGAAGTGGGTTTCTGCCGCGGTCCTGCTCAAGTCTGGCGCCGCCGGCGGCGTTCCATCCGGCATGCGCATCGTCCACCTGATGCATGAGAATGTTCCCAGCAATTCTGGAGCGGGCGGGTCGCGTGCATTTGCGAATCCTTTGCACATGCAATTCCCGTCCTCCGGGAACCTGCTGGTCGCCATGGTGGGTGGAGGAAATCCGCCGAATCTGGTTTCAACTTTGACCGACTCCAACGGGAATACCTGGACCTTGGCCCCGAACACCACGCACACTACCAACGATCCAGGCGTGCAGGCGTTCTACGCCGCCAACGCAAAGTCCACAACGAGCCTCGCGCTTACAGCGAACTGGACAGCCAGCGGAGGGGACCAGACCTTCTTCTTCTACGACGTAGTGGGGGCTTCGACCTCGCCGTTTGACGTTGGTACGGGAGGAACGGGTACTCAGACCAGAGCCGGCAACCTCACCGTGTTCTCTCTCACTCCTGCATCTGCGGGCGAGCTTATCTTTGTCCAGACGGTCTGGCGGTTCAACACCGGCGCGGGTCTGGCCGGGTCAGGTCAGCTGTTCGACGCTAACTTCTTCGATGGCGAAAGTCACAGCGGACCCGAGCCCGTGGATGAGAACAACGGTTGGGGCCACGTCTTTAGTACCAGCAGCGCGCCGGTGACTTTCACCTGGATACCGCTATTTGCCAATCTGCCGTTCGACGGCTGGGCCGGCAATGCTGTGGCTTTCAAACCAGGACCGTAACCCGCGGTCGCGCGCAGACCGTGGGATCATGAGCCGCTGGTTAACGCTTGCATCAAATCGATTTTGGTGATGAACTTTTCTGCAACATGAAAACTCTCACCCGCCGTCGATTTGGCAAGACTCTGGCCGCATCTGCCGCCGCTGCCGCAGTCACTGCCTCGCTTCCGCGAAGTGTTCTCGCCCAAACCGCCGCTTCAGCCCCGTTGCGCTTCCCGAACGGTTTTCTCTGGGGCTGTGCTACCGCTGCCTATCAGATCGAAGGAGCGGCCAATGTCGATGGGCGGGCTCCATCGGTTTGGGATACTTTCTCCCACACCCCCGGCAAGACGTTTCACGGTGATACCGGCGACGTTGCCGACGATTCATACCATCTCTATAAGGAAGATGCAGGTCTGCTGAAGAACCTGGGCGTGAAAGCCTATCGGTTGTCCATTTCGTGGCCGCGCGTTTTCCCCGGCGGCACGGGACCCGTGAACGAAAAGGGCGTCGACTACTACGAGCGCGTCATAGATGAACTGCTCAAGAACGATATCGCTCCCTACGTCACGCTCTTCCATTGGGATCTGCCACAGGCTTTGCCGGGTGGCTGGCAGTCGCGCGATACGGCAAAGGCTTTTGCCGATTACGCCGCGTATATCTCGAAGCGGTTTTCCAACCGCGTAAGCCATTTTTTCACCACGAATGAATTCAGTTGCTTCACTGACCTGGGCTACAGAACCGGCTCTTTTGCTCCTGGGATGAAATTGCCGGCAGCCCAGGCCAATCAGGTTCGCCACAACGGCATACTGGCCCACGGCCTGGCGGTACAGGCGCTACGTGCAAACGCCGCGGCCGGAACGCAGATCGGTCTGGCCGAGAACGCCACAACCTATGTGCCGGTGATCGAAAGCCGCAAGCACATTCAGGCGGCGCAGCGCGCAACCCGCGAGGGCAACGCCGCGTTCCTGACAGCAGTCATGGAAGGCACATACCTGGACAGCTATCTCGCACGCGAGGGCGCAAACGCACCCAAGGTTGAATCCGGCGACATGGCGGCCATTGGCAGTCCGCTGGACTTCGTCGGCCTCAATGTCTACACGCCGGAATATGTGCGTGCGGATGACTCCCCTGCCGGCTACTCCGTCGAGCCGCGCCAAGCTTCTTTTCCGCGTATGGCTTCAAGCTGGCTCTACATCGGCCCCGAGGTGATTTACTGGGCGGTGCGCAACGTCAGCGAAGTATGGAAGCCCAAAGCCGTCTACATCACGGAGAACGGCTGCTCCGCTGACGACGTTGTCAATGCTGCCGGACGCATCGAAGATACGGATCGCGTGATGTATTTGCGGAACCACCTCACGCACCTGCACCGTGCGGCTTCGGAAGGCTACCCTATCAAGGGTTATTTCCTGTGGAGCCTGCTCGACAACTTTGAATGGGCAGACGGCTACAGCAAACGGTTCGGCATCCACTATGTTGACTTCAAGACCCAGAAACGAACTCCCAAGCTAAGCGCGGACTGGTACCGTGAAGTAATCGCCCGCAACGCGGTCGAGTAAAAGGGCCGCGTGCTTTGCCGAATTGCTTAGGAGCAGGGACCAGTTGAACCGAACCAGGCGCACCAACCCTTAACTATCGCGGCTAGTGATATGGGCGGATAGCGCACGGCTCAAATGCGGCCGAGAACCAGGAGAATGACAACGACGAAAAGGACCAGCCCCACTCCACCGGTCGGGGCATAACCCCACTCCCGGCTATGCGGCCACCGTGGGAGGGCACCGAAAAGTGCGAATACCAAGACCACAATCAAGATAGTTCCAAGCATGTTTTGCTCCTTGCCTCGTATTCGTAAGCGGGGCAGCCTCTCCCGAGGCTGCCCCGGCAACTTCGCTACATCGAAATATTGATCGCAATTCCAATACCCGGATACCTGCGGTTGTACAGGTAGTAGCCGTTGTCCACGTAGTCGACATACACGTCGTCGTTGTCGTACCAGTCATTCCCCCAGTAGGCCGGCCACGGGTCGACGGTACTGATCCAATAACCCTGGTATTGGAAGCGGGGATATCCGCCTACAACCAGGAAGGGCAGGCCGTAGATGCGGAATCCGTGGCTGGGGCCAAAGAATCCGCGGAAACGGTTTTCAGGAATGCGGTAGCCATGATAGCCGCCCCGTTGCTGCCAGGTGCGGTGGTCGGATTCCCAATGCTGGGAGCCGTGCTGCTGCCAGGCGCTCCGCTGCACCCGCTCCGATTGATTGCGTTGGGGCGGTTGATTCCGGTTTTGCTGGGCGTGCTGTACTTGCTTGTTCTGGTCTTGCCGTTGCTGTTGTTGCGATGCACTTGCTGCTGTTGCTGCGTCGTTGCCGTTGCTGTTGTTGCGCATGCTCTTGCCGTTTGTTTTGGTCCTGCCGCTGCTGGACGTGCTGTTGTTGCTTTTGGTCGTTGTGCCGTTGTTGCTGAGCATGCCCCGCGTCGGGTTTGGCTTGCTCATGCTTGCTCTGTTCTTGGGGATGGTCCTGCCTCTCGCCGTGCTGCTCCTGCGCGTAGGCAGGAGCAGCGACTGCGAGAAGCAAAGACAGGATGGTTGTGCTGGCGATTCCAATCACTTTCATAGGTGCTCCATTCCTGGTTGTGCAGGCTTGCTCCTAGCGCAAGCTTCCTGTTGTTGCGTTGACCGGATTGCCGATGGCCTCACCGGATACGAGAAGCTCTACCCTGCGGTTCTGCTGCCGTCCGGCGGAGTTACCGTTAGTGGCTACCGGCAAAGTGTTGCCGAAACCTCTTGCGGTTACTGACGCTGTCGCCACGCCTTGTTGCACCAGGTAATCGCGGACTGAGTCGGCGCGGTTTTCGGAGAGTGTTTGATTCATCTGGTCGCCGCCCACATTGTCCGTATAGCCGCCGACTTCAATGTTGAGCCCTGGATACGCCAGCAAGATGCCGGCGACTTTCGCCAGTTTCTCCCGCGCGCCTGACTTCAGCGAGTACTTGCCCGTGTCAAACAACACATCGGACATGCTGACGATGAGACCGCGCGCACTGTCGCGAGTGCGGAGGATCTTATTCAGTTGCTCGGACAATCGCGTGCGCATGGCCGCTTTGTCGGCATCTGCTTGCTGCGCGCTGGCCTGCGCCTGCTGTGCAGCTAAGCGAGATCGCTCGGCGTCGGCCTGGGCGGCGGAAAGCGCATTGGCTGCTGCCGCCTGGCTGTCCGCCATATCGGATTTGGCCTTCTCAGAATCAGATTGTGCCCTGGCGGCGTCGGCCTGTGCTCTTGCGGCCTCAGATTCTGCCTGGACCTTTGCGGCTTGCGCCCTTGCGGTGTCCGACTCCGCCTGAGCCGTCGCGAGTTCTGCCCGGGCTTGATCGGACTGGGCCTGATCCTTCTGTCGAGTGGCGTCATCCGCTTGCGCCTGGATCTGTGCTTGCTGGTTCGCGGCAGCTTGGCGTTCGTTCGCTAGGCGTACCTCGTCCATTCTCTTAACGGAAATGGCGCGAGCATCTTCTGCAGTCTGCACTGCCGCACGAGCAGCTGTGATCAGCCGCTTTTTGTCGATGTGTTTGCTCGCGGCAAGTTCATCGGTGTTGTTCATCAACTGGACCGCGTGTTGATAGCTGTCCTTGGCGTAGATAGCGGCGCCCTCGGATTCGGCGATGCGCAATGCGTTGCGCGCTTCAAAGAATTCCAAAGGCAACTTGGCGTTGAAAATCACGGCATCGAACTTGTAGCCGGTGGGGATGTAGCCGCCGCGTTCCATAAGCTCATACTTTGCGTCTACGGTTTCGGCCGTTCCCTTGGTATCGGGGCGAACGACGTTTTCGATCACTACCACGTTGCTGGGCTGTCGCACGGCGTAGTAAGGCTCGGCGGTGACCACCAGAGCGAACGTCTGCAGGTCCGTGGTGACGTCTACTTTGCTGCGATGGTTGCTGCCCACTATAATCTCGCCGAGATTGATCGCCCGGCCCTCGGGGGAAATTGCCCACAGAACATAAGTCAGGTACTCGTTGCCGAAAGTCGTTGGAATCGCGAGATCGGCGAATTCCACCTCGATTTCGGTGTAGCCCTTCTTGCTTTCCACCTTCGCCTGGCCACGAGCCTCAGGCATCAGGGCAGTACCGGCGAAATCGACCTTCGAGGCCCCGCTACGGTGTTTATAGTTGACCGCTTGTATGCTGCGGCTTACTACGACCACCCGGAATGTCGGAGTTTGGGTCATGGGCTCGACAACCTCGGCCGATTGAGAATTACTCTGGGCCCCTGCGTTCAAGCTCAGGGCGATCACCGCTGCTAACAACAATGTTGTTTTCAATTTGTCTCCTTGTGGCAAATGTCTGCTTAAGTACGTTGTGCGCGTTTTCTCTGGAACAGTCGTAGTCGGCCTTCAGTCAAGGTCCTTCGTCAGCTCCCGATATGGATCCGGGAGAGCGAGTGAAAGAGCCCAAAAACATTCAGCAACCACAGAACCACGACAATAACCACTACGCCGTTCAAAATTGACTTGATGGACGACTGCATGGGGATGAAGCGATTCACCAGCCACAGCAGAACACCCACCACGATGAGAACTTCCAGGAGCTGAATCAGAGGCATGATCTTTGACCTTTCTTCTTGCGCGGGCTAACGCCTCTCATCCGCTGGAGGTATCGCCGAATTTCACTGGTTCAGAGCTTTAGGGTCGAATCGTGTTCGCCTCGGTTGCGCGGCGTACACACGGATGAAGAATGCCGATTGGCTGGATGTGGCCGTAACCCATGACTGGATCGGGTGAGGACCCGATCCGTAGCGGCCTGGAAATCAGAGCTGCGAATCAGCGTTCGCGGCTCCATCTGCACACTCAGAGAATAGATAATGACAGGTGTGGGTTTTCCCGTCTGAGCAAGATAGCTCACATACGCAGAATCTAGAGTTGCGGAGCGTGACCGTCAGCGCGAATAGCGGAAGCTTTAGCGTGAATGGCGGTTTTCGTCGCCAAGCGGGAGACATCGGCGGTGAACGGTAAAGGCGCATGAACGCCCGGTATGTCGAATTCCCCTCCGCAATCGAAGCAAACCCGGTAGGTCCGGCGTTTGATCGTGAACACACGACTGAGGTGGCGGTGCCGGCACCCAAAGGTAAACTGGAAAACCCAAAGCAACGGGTTCATCGCTCCTGATCTCGTTTTCGCTCGCAACTTCCATTGGCGTCCAGCCAAGTTAGCAGAGAGCGCACGCTCGCCCGGGCCAAGGCAATGGAGCAGTCGGCAGCGCCATAGTAAAGATTGATGGTGTCGCCATCGGGGTCCATCGTATAGCCACACGGGAATACGACATCGTCCACGTCGCCGTGACGCTCGTACTCAGCTTCAGGTCCGAAGATCCAAGAATCCCCACGCAACAAACATTTTTCCGGGTTCTCCAGATCGAACAAGGCCAAGCCCAGCCGGTACAGACAGCCCGAAGGGGTGTGGCGCACGCCGTGGTAGAAGACCAGCCATCCCCGGGAAGTCTCGATGGGCGGCGGTGACAGCCCAATCTTGTTTGCGTCCCACCAGGCGCCGCGGCGTGCTTCCAGCATCAGCCTATGCCTGCCCCAATGGTGTAGGTCAGGAGAATAGGAAATCCACATGTGGGCTCCGAGCTTCGTCATCGGCCGATGAATCAGCGCCCAATACCCATTGATTCTGCGAGGCAAAAGCGCCGTGTCTTTGTCGTCCGGCGGCATGATTACGCCGTAGCGCTCGAAGCTTCGGAAAGTCTTTGGTCAGAGCCAGCGATACACCGGGACCGCCGCGCGAATAGGAGGTGTAAGTGACCACGTACTGCTGCAAGTTCCGGTACGAACGTGATGCGCGGATCCTCGATGCCCCAGATTTCCTCCGGATAGTTCTCTAGGGCTCGGGCATCAACGTCGGCTCGCTATCGATTTGCCATCCATCGACGCCATTTTTCGAGAGCGCGCAGCGCAAAGATGCGACAAACCCCGGCGATCTTCGACGCGGCAAAGCAGCAGAGTGGTGCCATCCGCGAGCATTGTGGCGCCCGCATTGAATACACTGTTAATCGATGTACGGCCAGTCCTTACTACTAAGGATCGGGTTAGCGGGATGCCGATGAAGTAGAGGCTCGAAACGAGTACTCAGAACGTTCATAGGTTCTTGTGCGGGTATGGTCACGACGGGATTCCCTTCGGTTCAGACTCTTCAAGCGAGCGCATTTCCAGGCTTGCCATCAAGAACGACAATGTGGATTCTGCGCCCTGGTTCTCATTGGCCCGGTCGGGATGCAAGCCGTCGCGGCAGCCGCCGGTGACGGATCGTAAAGAGGAAGTTGCAGATCGTTGTCGCCCAGAAACCAGTTGAAAGCCGACCAGGCTTCGCTGCGCCAGCGATCGTCACCGGTCATGCGGTAAGCCTCTAGACAAGCCGACACCGCACCAGCGGCTTCAATGGGCTGCTGATCGAAGCGGGCCTGTGTCGCCATCTTGACGGTAAAACCCCTGCGAGCCGATGGGCACAAAATGACCGTTCGTTTGGCAGCGCTGCGTTTCCATGAGCCAAGTCAGGGAATCGAGTCCGGCGGAAAGCATACGTTGATCCGCGCAAGCCGAACCCACCAGCAGCATGGCCTGCGACAGCCTCGCGTTCCCGTATGCCACAACGTTCTCGAACCACTTCCAGTCCGAGCGTTGAATCGATTCATACATATCGAGTAAACGTCGAGCCAACGAGAGTCGCACTCGCTGAGCATCGCGGTCTCCTGGGAATGATTGCAAGTACTCCTGAATTCCAAGGATGGAGTAAGCGCAGGCGCGGGGACTGTGAAACTCGACAACCGTCGGCAAGGAGAACTCGAACAAGCGGCCGGCTGCGCCTCGCACTCCATGATTTGTCGACCGTGCCAAGACCGTTCCGAGAGCCCACAATGCGCGGCCGTGAGAATCTTCCGATCCTTGATCTTCCTTCCAGCGGTGGTTGTATCCGAGGAAGTTGCGGAACCGTTTCTTCTCCGGATTGAACGCGTGCTCGAGGAATGCCAAATACCGAAAAGGCCAATCGGGATTAGCGGACATGGCCTTTCCAATATCAATTCCCATTTGTTCCAGCAGCACGATAAAAATTAGCGCGCGCGCGTTGTCGTCGGTGGTGTAGCCCTCTCCCCGATTGGGAATAGTAAAGATGGCGTGCTGTAGAATCCCGGTATCATCGGTCAGTGCATTCACATGACTGAGGTTTAGTTCTGGCAGCTCATCTAGCGATTTCCGTGTGGCGTGAGCCGAAAACTGAACCCGTGGAGTTTCCAGACGGTCGCTGCGAACCCGAGCAAAGCTGGCCATGTAACCCTGCGCCACTCTCTTCCAAACCATTTCACGCGCGAACTGATAGGCGCGTTTTCGCATAGCATGACGGATGGCCGGGGTATCCAAAAGTTCGATTGTCTTTTGCGCGATAGCGTCGGGATTTTGGAAGGGAACCAACGCCCCCCGGCGGTCATCGAGTAACTCGATGGCATGCCAATAGGGAGTCGAGATAATCGCCTTGCCCGCACCCAGGGCATACGCCAGCGAGCCGGAAACGACCTGCGCCTCATGGCGATACGGGGTGATGTAGATATCGGCGGCGCCGACGAACGCCGCCATTTCTTCAGGGCTGACGAAACGGTCGTGAAAGATCACCTGCGCTTCCACTCCAATTTTCTTCGCCAACGCCTGCAGGCTGGCGCGATACCTGTCGCCCTCGCGACGGAGGATGTGAGGGTGGGTCGCGCCAGCCACCATGTAAACCACATTTTTGTGTTTAGCCAGTATCTGCGGCAACGCCTGAATGACGTTTTCGATTCCCTTGTTTGGAGAGAGGAGGCCGAAGGTCAGCAGCACCGCTTTGCCTTCGACGCCGAAGCGGTCCTTGAAGAAATTGGGATCGAGAAAGGGGAGATCCGGCACGCCGTGCGGAACCATGTCGATCTTGCTGCCGGGCACCTTGAAAATCTCCTGCAAAAACTGGGACGAGAGTTGGCTCATAACGATCAGCCGGTCGGAAAGCTCCACAATCTCTTCCATAACCCTATGCTGCTCGGTGTCGGGCTCGCGGAGAACGGTGTGCAGCGTGGTGACCACGGGCATTTTCAAGCGGCGCAGCAAGTGCAGGAGATGGCTTCCGGCCGGGCCGCCGAAGATTCCATATTCGTGCTGCAAGCACACCATGTCGATATTGTTGAAGTTAAGGAATTCAGCCGCTTCTTCATACGATGCCACTTCGTCCTGGGCGAGCGACCATCTCACGCGCGAGGGATAGTCATAGCCTTGTTCCGTGTCGTTTACCGGTAACGCCATCAATCGAGCTGTTCCGTACTCCGCTGAAATGGCCGCGCAGAGATCCGTGGTGAACGTCGCGATCCCGCATTGTCGCGGAAGATAGTTCCCGATCACTGCGATTCGAGTGGGCAGGGAGGGCTTGGCTTGCAATCGTGCGCGGCTCGCCGTAGCCCCGTCTCGCACCAGGGAACGCGGCGGAACGACTTTCAATGCTTCTTTGGGAAACACAGTGTTTGGTAGCGACATTACTCCCCGATGCGTAGAGAACAGATTCTGAAACAGCGAAAGTTGCCGGATGATTGCTTAACTTTAAGTATTGAACGAAAACGGACTTGCGGACTGGTCAAAATTGACCAGACAGGCCTGGGTAGTACTTGGAAACGGCAACAACAAAATCAAGATACGAGATTGCACAACCGGCTCAGACTGCATTATTCATGAGCGATCTGGCGGGAAAGGCACGGCTTGGAGCCGTGCCGCATGCAGCGCAGGATTCGAGGACGCGCCGGTACGGCGCAACTGGCATGGTCCCGAATCGGGTGCGGATAGGTGCTGCTCCTCTGAGTAGCATTCCTACAGGCGCTAAAGTGCGGATGCAGATACGCTAGGACGGCACGGCTGAAGCAGTGCCCTTCCCGAAATTCCCTCGTAGTCTACGAATAATCCCGGCTTAGCCTTCTAATATTTAACGAGTGGTCACATTTGACCATCGCACTGCAGAGCAATGCTGCAGTATGCAGTTATGAAAGCCAAGAAGGAACAAGCCCTGTCGGTTCGTTGCCCCACCTGTGGCGCTAAGCCAGGAGAAAAGTGCGAACTCAGCACTGGCCTGACCCGTACAAATCCGCATCGTGACCGGCGCTTAGTGGCCGCAGATAACTAGATGTCCTTAGGCTTCGTGGCCGCTATCAGCCTCGGGGTGGGTCTTCCGACGGGCCTTGGCGGGCATCCAAGTAGCAGCTCTGCTGGACGTGGCGAGAATGCGCCGAGACAACGGTGTAGGGCACCCCCAGAAAATGTTTGGCGACGATTTGCGTAATCTCGAGCCCATTGAAGTCTCGCCGCTTTACCTTCCCCAGAATTCGCTCCAGTGCCTTCTGAATCCTCTTGGCTCCAAGAGCACCTGGAAACATCACCTTGATCTCACCGGCCATGAAGAAGAAGTTCCATCCCGCGGCATTGATCTTGCCATCCAGGGCGGAGCCAACGGGTGCGTTGACGACGCTCCAATTCGCCAAGCAAGGCTCACTCTGCAGCCCGGCGAGTTGCATCTTTACGGGCCAATCTCTCATTAGAATAGTGCCGACCTGGACAGCCGATTTCATAAATCCTCAGAGAAACTGCCTCCGCGATTAACCTCGCGTGAGCGCGATTACCACGAACAGCAGCAATGAAATGATGGTTGCGGCACCGGCTCCCAGCAGCACGATTTCGCTAAGTAGGTCGGGTTTCAGTAGATCTGCCCTGTGCATTGCACTTCTCCCGCTCGAGGGAGCCGTTGCGTTAGGGCTGGCCCGAGGCCAAGTGTCCTTTCACGCGAAAAGCAAATCGGTTGCGGGTTCCCGGCCAGATGAACGTGACCGGCAAGTGCCCGCAGCCGCCTTGCGCCCCAAGAATGTAGGTAGACCGTCTGGTTGGGCGGATCAACTGCTCTCTTGAGCTAGCGATAGATTGCGCTAGTGTCCATCCGAAATACTGTGCACAATCGCTCACTTTGTAGAATCGGCGGGAATGGCGAGAATGGCCGACATTTAAGGTAAACGGCCATCGGATGAGCTACAATTGCTCTCTATGAGCGCCACTGCGGCAACCAAGAAGAACCGCGAATTTGATCCGAAGACTTTCCTCGCGACCATCGGCAGCGGCAGGAAGCTCATCGCTGTTCCCGGGAAAAAACCCATATTCAGCCAGGGAGATGGCGCGGATTCTGTTTTCTATATCCAGAAGGGCAAAGTGAGACTCACCGTCGTCTCCAAGATTGGCAAGGAAGCGACCATCGGAATACTGAGCGAGGGTAGCTTTTTTGGCGAAGGCGCGCTTGCCGGTCAGGTGCTTCGGATGGGATCCGCGGCTGCCATGACGGATTGCGAGCTTCTGCGGGTGGACAAGAAGGCGATGATGGATGCTCTTCATCGCGAGCACGCGTTCTCCGATCTGTTTGTGGCCTATTTGCTGGCGCGGAACATTCGTTACGAGGAAGACCTGGTGGACCAGTTGTTCAATTCCAGCGAAAAACGACTGGCTCGCGTCCTTTTGTTACTGGCTCATTTCGGCAAGGAAGGCATCCCGGAAACCGTAGTCCCAAAAATCAGTCAGGAAACCCTGGCCGAGATGGTTGGAACCACTCGCTCGCGCGTCAGCTTCTTCATGAACCGCTTCAGGAAATTAGGTTTCATTCACTATGCGGGCGGACTAGAAGGCGGTCTGCAAGTCCACAGCTCACTGCTCAATGTCGTGCTACACGACTAGGGTTTCCACGCCACGTTGATTTCCCGCCAGACCAGTGGAGTTACGAAACCTCCCTTGCAGGTCCTTGCAGCGAGGAGAAACGGCGTTGAGCAATATTGCACAGACGGCCTCGTCGTGCCCTGATAACTTGCCTCATCTCATGTGCGGGAGGCTCCCCGATGGGCGGATTCCGGATTCTGGTAGCCGACGATCATCCAATATTTCGTTTCGGTTTGTGCTCGTTGCTCAGGTCTCAGAGAAAATGGGAGGTCTGCGGCGAGGCGTGTGACGGGCGGGATGCGGTAGAAAAGTACCGGCAGCTCAAACCAGATCTTATTATTTTGGACATTTGCATGCCCAACCTAAACGGGGTCGACGCGGCACGGCAGATTCTGAAAGACAATCCGGCTCAGAGGATACTGGTTCTCACCAATGTGGAATCCGAGCAAGCGGTCCGCGACTGTTTGGAAGCCGGGGTTCGCGGGTGGGTTTCCAATTCCGACGGAATCGATGACCTGATGGCAGCGGTGGACGCATTGCAACGGCGCAAGTGCATGTTTAACTCGCGAGTGTCCGATCTCATCATGGAGGGCTGCCTTCGGCAGCGCGCCGGTCCGCCCACGGTCAACGTGCCCCAATTGTCGCCTCGAGAACGCGAAGTCTTGCAACTCGTGGTGGAGGGGAAGACTTCCAAGGAAATCGCCACGATGTTGGGGGTTTCGGTGAAAACGGCAGAAACACATCGGAGCCGTTTCATGTTCAAGCTCAAGCTTCACTCGATTTCCGAGTTGGTGCTATATGCGGTGCGCAACGAAATTGTCTACGTGCAGCTTCCGCCTCTGCTGGGCCTTCGCCACCCCAGGAATGGCCGGGCGGACGTTGCTGCTCAGGCCATCAACTGAGAGTCTTTTAGAAGGAGAAAGGTGCATTTATGAAAGCCTTACTCTACGCGGGTCTCCTATTGGTGATCCTCGGGATTACTTCTTTAGCCGTGCCGATTCCCCATAGCGAGACCCAGGGCATCAAAATCGGTGACACCAACATCGGCGTGAAAACCAGTCACAGTGAACGTGTATCGCCGATCATTAGTGCGGTTCTGATCGCCGGCGGGATAGCGCTGACCGTTGCCGGCGCCCGGTCGTCCAGAAACTGAGCCGACTTTCGCGAACTCTCTGCTCGGGTGGTTCTGCACGACTCGGCGCCTCCACATCCGGGGCCGTTAGATGCCTCGCCTCTATCGCGCTCACTGGCTCCTATTCCGGTTGAGCAATTTTGATCAGAAGTTGGGGATAGCCTGCCTGTATACATGAGGCGATGGCTGCGAACAGCACGTTGCTGTGCATTCACCGGGATCCGGCTCAACTGAGTTTGTTGCAGCAGCACGGATACGAGTTGATAACCGCGACTAGCGGTTCCGAGGGTCTGCGGCTCTTCATGTCGCAACCGGTGGATGCGATTGTCCTCGACTACCAACTGGGTCTCTTGGATGGCGGGGTCAGTGGCGTCTGTAATCAAGCTGGTCAAGCCGGAGGTCCCCATCGTCATGCTCGCAGAGCATGTAGACCTACCGGATGATGCATTGAAGTCCGTGGACGCGCTCGTGGTCAAATCTGGCGGTCCTCATTTCCTGTTGGCGACGGTTCGTTCGGTACTGAGCGGAAATCCTGCTCGGGGTCATAAAGAGAAGCTGACGGATCAAGGGCGGTCACGCCTGCGTCGACCCGGCCGGTCACGAGAAGGGGTGGAACGACAGCAGTCGGAGCGCGCTCGTTTTGCGGCCGGGGAAAAGGATGCGCCCTTTTCCTCAAGAGTGTGGGAAAGCATCCTGAATAGGACTTTCCAGTTTTAACCGGTCTGCCAGGGTCTTTTGCCTGTCCGATATTTCGCGCGACTTGTCGCTATAACTCAGACTGCACTCCGACCACTTAACAAGTTAATAACCAGCACCACCAACGCAACCACCAGCAGCAAGTGAATCAAACCGCCGGCAATGTGGAGGCTGAAACCCAGAAGCCACAAAATCAAGATCACAACGAAAATCGTCCAAAGCATAATTATCTCCTTTTCGTAGTTCTTATCCTTGCCTTGCATCCTTGCGCCCGAGCTGAGTTCCTCGGAGCGATTTCCCGCACTCCAAACAGAATCGTTTGGCTCGGGGCGTGATTAGTCCGCAAAAAGGGCACATTCTCTGTGATCCAACGGTCTGGGCGTCCGTACTAAAAAGTTTCGTCAGGAGGTCGGCAATGGCGATCAACATCGCACGCATGCGGACACGCAACCGCCGTAATTCCGAATCCATGGCTGAAATACCACGCTTTCTTAGGTGAACCATCGCCGCGAGAATGGTGGAACCTGGGAACTAAAGCCAGAATGACATACCAACTTCAGCGATTCTGTGCAGGATTGCTCACATGGCGAGGGGAACGTTGAAGATTGGAGTGAGCAATTCAGGCCAGCCGTGATTGACGATCAGTGCGATCACGATGCGAGAGACAAGAACCTCTGGCCTTAGACGTGAGATATTACACAACCAAACCGATGAACGGCGGCACAACGTTCAAGTGTAGTTTTTGCGAGCATTGCGTCACTACCCTCGATTTTGACCCGACGAACGGCAATCGCCACACCCGAAGCGGCGGCAGAAATAAACAAACATGCTGCGCTATTAC